>CAILAF010000642.1 GCA_903832075.1 uncultured Chitinophagaceae bacterium | reverse complement strand
GAATAAAAAATATGCAGGCATTATAAAATCTGTTCATCAACAAAATCCATTATTGTTTGAACCGAAAGAATTACTGAATGTTTTGGATGATGAACCATTGGTATATCTAAATCAATTAAAATTATGGAAATGGATTTCTGAATATTATATGTGCAGCGAAGGAGAAGTAATGCAGGCAGCTATTCCATCAAATTTAAAATTATCAAGTGAAAGTATTTTAATTTGGAATGAAGAATTTGGAATTGATTTTACTTTATTAAATGATGAAGAATATCTTGTTGCCGAAGCATTGGAATTAAAAAAAGAATTACGATTAAGTGAAGTACAACAATTGTTGGATGTATCGCATGTTTATCCTGTAATTAAAAAATTGATTGATAAAAAAGTTTGTTTTGTTTGGGAAGAGTTGAAAGAAAAATACAAAGCCAAAACAGAAACATTTATTACACTTCATCCTGATTATAGCAATGAAGATAAATTAGCTGATGTTTTAAACAACTGGAGCAAAGCACCAAAACAAATGGAATTGCTGCTCTCCTATTTACATCTTTTAAAAACAGAAGGCGAAGTCATTCAATCACAATTATTAAAAAAATCAAACGCCACTGCTGCCCAATTAAAAGGATTAATTGATAAAGGAATTTTAATTGCAGAAAAAAAAGCAATTGACAGAATTAAAAATATTCACAACGATATTGTTATTGACTTTGAATTATCATTCGTTCAAGAACAAGCAGCTGATGAAGTATTAAAAGTATTGTCAGAAAAACAAGTTTGTTTATTGCATGGCGTAACTGCCAGTGGCAAAACACAGATTTATGTAAAATTGATTGAACAATATATTCAACAAGGCAAACAAGTATTATACATGTTGCCAGAAATTGCATTGACAGCACAAATCATCAGAAGATTACAAAAACATTTTGGAACACAAATCGCCATCTATCATTCCAAATTCAATTCAAATGAAAGAGTGGAGATTTGGAATAAAATAAAAAACGGTGAAACAAAAGTGGTATTAGGTGCAAGATCATCCTTGTTTCTTCCATTCAAGGACTTAGGATTAATCATTGTTGATGAAGAACACGATGCTTCATTTAAACAACAAGAACCGGCACCACGCTATCATGCAAGAGATGCAGCGGTTTATTATGCTTCCTTATTTAATGCAAAAGTTTTATTAGGAAGTGCAACACCATCCATTGAAAGTTATTTTAACTGCACACAAAATAAATATGGATTAGTTGTATTAAAAGAACGATTCGGCAATGTTCAATTACCAATTATCGAATTAGTTGATGTAAAGAAAACTATCCAAAAAGAAAAAGGAAAAATTGCATTAACAACACAACTCATCAATGCCATTCAAGAAACTTTGGATAAAAAAAAACAAGTCATCATTTTTCAAAACAGAAGAGGTTATTCGCCATACATGATTTGCAATACTTGCGGTTGGATTCCACAATGTCAAAATTGTGATGTTACATTAACTTATCATAAGGCAAAACATTTACTCACTTGTCATTATTGCGGAACTAATTATCCGGTCATTAATACTTGTGCAGCATGTGGCAGTCATAATTTTATCCAAAAAAATTTTGGTACAGAAAAAATTGAAGAGATGATTGCTGAACAATTTACTGATGCTAAAGTTGCAAGAATGGATTATGATACTGTGAAAGGAAAAAACGATCACGATAATTTGATTAAATTATTTGAACAACATCGCATTGATATTTTAGTTGGAACGCAAATGGTAGTGAAAGGATTAGATTTTGAAAATGTAAATTTAGTTGGCATTGTTGATGCAGATAGTATTTTAAATTTTACAGATTTCAGAGTAAATGAAAGAGCTTTTCAATTAATGGAACAGGTAAGCGGACGTGCCGGAAGAAAAGATGGTAAAGGAAAAGTATTGATTCAGGTAAGTAATTTACAACATCCTGTTTTGCAATTTGTGAAAGAACATAATTATGGAAAATTGTTTGATTATGAATTGCAAAGCAGAAAAGAATATCATTATCCGCCGTTCTATCGTTTAATTAATCTTATCATTAAACATAAAGAGAAACATATTGCCGAAGAAGCCGCCAATATTTTAATGCATGGCTTGAAAACCAATTACAGCAAGTATCTCAGCGGACCGGCACAACCCATTGTTGACAGAGTTCGCAATCAATATATTTGGGAGATTATGATTAAATTACCAAAGGATGCTACGTTGATACATCAATGTAAAAAAGAAATTGAACAACAAATAGTCATCGTTCAAAGCAATAAAAATTACAAAAGCGTAACTATATTGCCTGATGTAGATCCAATATAATTTATTTTACTAAGGCTTTCATCTCATCAAATAAATAAAAGAAATTTCCTTTTTTATTTTCTT
>CAILAF010000641.1 GCA_903832075.1 uncultured Chitinophagaceae bacterium | reverse complement strand
CTTTAGACGCAGCATTATTATGTAATAAAATTGATATTGCTGTTCATTCGATGAAAGATGTGCCAACGCAATTGGCAAAAGGAATTCAGCAAGCCGCAGTTTTAAAAAGAGCGAATTATAAAGATATATTTATTTATAAAGAAAAAAATATAGTTGACAGTTGGAATTTGACAGATGATAGTATACAATCAGTAATAAATATTAATGGACTGATTGCAACTTCAAGCATTCGCAGAAAAGCGCAATGGTTGCATCGTTATCCAAATCATCAAATAGAAAATTTACGCGGCAACGTAAATACGCGTTTACGAAAAGTAGCAGAAAGCAATTGGGATGGTGCCATTTTTGCTGCTGCAGGATTGGAAAGGATTAATCTTCGTCCTGAAAATTCTGTTGAATTAAATTGGATGTTGCCTGCGCCTGCACAAGGTGCTATTATGGTTGTTTGTAGAGAAGAAGATAAAGATGCAAAAAACAAATGCGATGTTTTACATGATGAAAGCACAGCAATTTGTGTGAAGGCAGAAAGAGATTTTTTAAAAACTTTATTAGGCGGATGTTCAACGCCAATAAGCGCTTTAGCGAAAATAAAGAATAATGAATTACATTTTATTGGAAATATTTTTTCATTGGATGGAAAAGAAAAAGTAGAAATTAATAAAATCTTTTCTATTGAGGAAAAAAATGTAGGAACCATTGCTGCGAAAGAAGTTTTGTTAAGTGGAGGCGATAAAATTGCAGAAACTATAAGAAATGCGGGAAAGTAAAATTGCTATATTATCCACCAGACCATTATCGGCAACAACAATCAATGATGTTGCAGCAAAAGTTACGATTGATGTTGTTTCATTTATTGAAACAAAAAATATTATTGGTGATGTTATCGCAAATAAGATTAATGAAATTGCTAAACAAAAAGCTACGATTGTTTTTACAAGTATGAATGCAGCAGAAGCAGTTATTCATCAATTATCAAAAAATAAATTACAACCCGATTGGAACTTTTATTGTTTGGGAACTAATACAAAAAAAATTGTTGCTGATTATTTTGGTGAAAAAAAAATCAGCGGTATTGCAAACAATGCAAATGATTTAGCGGAAGAAATTATCAAACAAAAAAATCCATCCATTGTTTTCTTTTGCGGAAATATCAGAAGAGATGAATTACCGAAAAAATTGAACAACCATCATATTGCTGTTGATGAAATTATTGTTTATGAAACGATTGAAACATCTCATCTCATCAAAAAAAACTATGACGGTATTTTATTTTTTAGTCCGAGTGCGGTGAATAGTTTTTTTTCCATTAATCAATTACCACATCAAACAATTGTATTTGCTATTGGCATTACAACTGCCAATACAATAAAAGGATTTTGTAAAAATCCAATAGTAGTAAGTGATATTCCTGAAAAAGAAAGTTTATTACAAGCAGCAATTGAATATTTCGAGCAAATAAAAATATAACATGAGCGTATTAAAAAATGATTTGTTATTAAGAACATTGCGTGGTGAAGAAACAGAACGAACACCGGTTTGGATGATGCGTCAAGCAGGCAGATATTTGCCTGAATATTTAGTATTAAGAAAAAAATACGATTTTTTTACTCGCTGCCAAACGCCTGAATTAGCTGCTGCCATTACATTACAGCCGGTTGATATTATTGGTGTTG
>CAILAF010000640.1 GCA_903832075.1 uncultured Chitinophagaceae bacterium | reverse complement strand
TGTGATAAAAAAAATGAACGATTTAGTCAATCAATCATTAATAAAAAAGAAATCACGCATTGCAACCAAAGCATCAAAAGCATCGAAAGAAAAAAGATTGGAATCGAAGAAGAAAGATTCTTTCAATAAATCTTTCAGAAAAAAAATAAAACCCAATGACTATTAATGTTGATATAAAAAATTGTACAAACATTTTTCAATACCATTAATGTTTACTTTAGCATTAATAATTTGTAATTAATTGAGTAGTATAAAAAAATTAGCAGGGCAAACAGTTTGGTATGGCGTAAGTTCCATTGCTGCCAGATTTATAAATTATTTGCTAACACCTTATTTAACTTTCAAATTTACCGAATCGCAATATGGTGAAATGAGTATTGTATACTCATTCATTCCTTTTATGAATGTGATTTTTACATACGGAATGGAAACTGCATTTTTTCGTTTTGCAAACAAAGCAAATAAAAAAAATGTGTATGATACATCAAGTATTTCACTCATCATCTCTACAATTATTTTATGTTTTATATTGATAACATTACAGCATCCTTTATCTGTTTTGTTACAAATTACGCAACATCCTGAATATCTTTCATTGGCTGCGGCAGTAATTGCATTGGATGCATTATCAGCTATCCCATTCGCCAAACTTAGGCAGGACGGGCGTCCTGTTAAGTTTGCATCAATTAAAGTTGGTGGTATTTTACTCAATATTATTTTTATTTATTTTTTCTTGAGTGTTTGCCCGAGAATTGTTGCTCATAATCCTGAACATTGGATTGTAAAATATTTTAATCCAAATTGGGCAATAGGATATGTGTTATTGGCAAATGTTATTCAATCATTTTTTACATTATTATTTTTATCAAAAGAATTTTTTGGATTTGAATGGAAGTTTGATAAAAAATTGTGGAAGGAAATAATGGTATATGGATTGCCATTGATTATTGCAGGATTTGCAGGAATGATTAATGAAACATTTGATAGAATAATGTTAGGATGGTGGGCACCTGTGCATTCGGTTGATGCTGCAAAAAGCGAGGTTGGAATTTATGCCGCTTGTTATAAACTATCTATTTTAATTTCATTGGCAGTGCAAGCATTTAAAATGGGTGCTGAACCCTTTTTCTTTAAGCAATCTATTGAAGATAATGCACCAAAAGTTTATGCAAGAGTGATGAAATTTTTTGTCATCACATTATGCATTATGTTCTTATTAGTGGTTTTATATTTAGATATCTGGAAGCAATTTATTCGTAATCCAAAAATGTGGGTTGGCTTGAAAGTGGTTCCCATATTGCTTTTGGCAAATATGTTTTTGGGTATTTATTATAACTTAAGTGTGTGGTATAAATTAGGTCATAAAACAATGGCCGGTGCATGGATAACATTAATTGGTGCCGTCATTACTGTTTTCATCAATTACTTTTTCATTCCATATTTCAGTTATATGGCTTGTGCATGGGCAACGTTTGCTTGTTATGGAAGTATGATGGTGGTAAGTTTTATTTGGGGACAAAAAGAATATCTTATTCCTTATGCATGGAAAAAATTAGTGGCTTATATTTTAATTGTAGTGGGTTTGTATTTTGTTTATTCAGGAATCATTCGTTTGTATGATCATTTTTATTTCAATTTTATTGTGGCAACAATTCTATTGTTATCATTTATCTGGTTTATATTATTGATGGAGAAAAAGGAGTTTAAGAATTTACCCATAATTGCAAAGTATATTAGGTAAATATTAATTGTTAAGATGTAATTCTACTATTAGAATACTTCATCAATTCTTTTATCTTTGCCCCTCTTAAATCATTTTTATTTTGAAAAAAAGAAATGTTGTTTTATTAATAGCTGCAATTATTTTGCTTGATCAAGCATTGAAATTTTATATCAAATTGAATTTCTACTTAGGCGAAGAGCGTGTAATTATGCATAATTGGTTTTTCCTGCATTTTGTTGAAAATGAAGGAATGGCTTGGGGTTGGAAATTTGGTGGAGGGTTTGGCAAAATTATATTAACCTTATTTAGATTGGTTGCAGTTGTTTGGGGATCTTTTTTGTTGAAAGATTTTATTCAAAAAAAATATTCAAAAGGTTTTATTATTTGTGCAGCATTGATTTATGCCGGTGCATTGGGAAATTTATTGGATAGTATGTTTTATGGATTGATTTTTAATGATCCTTTTTATCCGGCTGTTGCAAAATTGGTACATTTTGGAACTGGCTATGAGAGTTTTCTACATGGTAGAGTAGTAGATATGTTATATTTCCCTATCATCAGATCAAATTATCCTTCATGGATGCCATTTGTGGGTGGTCAGAATTTTGAATTCTTTGCACCTGTTTTTAATATTGCTGATGCTTCTATTTCTATTGGTGTGATTACTTTATTAATTTTTCAGAATAAATTTTTTAAAAGAGAAGACGAGCAACATCACGCAACAATTGAAACTAAAACTATTATTGATGATCAAACACAAGTTTCCTAAAAGTTGCTAATAAACTTTATATCTATTAATGGTAAAACTATAAGTAGGACTCACTGTTAAATCTTCTTCATCAATCCAACCTATTCCTAAAGCATAATAATTAAAGAATGTGTCTGCTTTTTGATAAGCACCTTTTATATAATACATTACATCTGTCTGCACTTCTATAACATTTGTATATGCAGTTCCATTTACTGTGTGTGCAATATTTTTTCCTACGATTGTGAAATTATATTTCATATTAGTAGAAGCGCCATTAAAAGTTGTTGTAACAACAGGTGTTGACCATGTACTTCCTTGTGCCACATTATCTTTCAGAAATGTATAATCTACCGGATTGGCTGCACTATCATCTAAATATGCATATTCATAATAATTTCCAGATCCATCTTTTCTGTAATAACTGTTACCATAATTGATAGTATCTGAAGGAACAAAAATATTATAAGTAAATCCACCGGTAACCACACCTACATAATTTGAAACTGTATAACGAACTGTATCATTAGTTAAATAATTATTGGTATAAGTCCAGTTGCTGTTAATTGTGTTTGGAAAATAATCTGTACTTGCCGTGTAAACCGAAATACCATTTACATTAACTGTGAATGTACAAAGAGAAGAATTTAAATAAATTATAAAAGTAGTGGCTTGTGGTAAAATAGGTTTACCGTAAGCTTTTACTTTTACTGTTACAGTTCCGGTAGTTAAAACATAGCCGGAATCAATAAACCAAAAACCATTTGTAGTATCAGAATAAATTTTATATTTTCCGGGTGTTGCAACAGTTAGTTTAACTTTTAAATAATTACTGTCGGTTATAACACTATCCATTTTATAGGTACCATTAATAATTATATTTTGGCAATTGCCAAGTGAATCAACTAATGTTGAATTCGTTATTCCTGTTAATAAAGTTCCGGTTTCATAACTGTATTCTTTTTTACAAGAAATAAAAATAGATGTACTTATAACTATTAAAAACAGAAATATATTAATTATTCTTTTCATTATTGTCTACAAATAATAGCGTAAGTTAATTATTAACAGATAAACTTCAGGCTAATAATGCTGCCTTATTAGTTAAAATTTTATTATTTAAAAGTTCATCAACATTTTGAAGCGTTACAGTGGCAATTTTACTGAGTGCTTCTTCGGTAAAAAAAGCCTGATGAGCTGTTACAAGTACATTGGGAAAACTCATTAGTCTTTGAATTGTATCGTCTTCAATGATATTAGAAGATAGATCGCGGAAAAATAATTTTTCTTCCTGTTCATAAACATCAATTCCTAAATATGCGATTTGTTGAGATTTTAATGCTTTAATGATAGCATTCGTATCTATCAATCCACCACGACTTGTATTGATTAACATCATTCCTTTTTTCAACATTGATATTGTTTCTGTATCAATCAAATGATGTGTTTGTTCGGTCAATGGACAATGCAAAGAAATAATATCAGCCTGTGGTAAAATTTCTGTGATAGGAAGATAACTAACACCTAAGGATTCTAATTCTTTATTTGCAATCAAATCGAATGCTAAAACTTTACAACCAAAACCTAACATAATTTTACAAAAAGCATGACCAATATTTCCTGTACCGATTACACCAACTGTTTTTTCGAAAAGATTAAAACCAAGCAATCCATTCAACGAAAAATTTTGTTCGCGAACACGATTGTATGCTTTATGTGTTTTTCTATTTAAAGTTAATATCATGGCAACAGCATGTTCAGCAACTGCTTCCGGTGAATAAGCAGGAACTCTGCAAACATTGATGCCATTGGCTTTGGCGGCTTCCAAATCTACATTATTAAAACCGGCACAACGTAATGCAATTGTTTTAACACTTTTTGTTGCTAATACTTTTATTACTTCTGCATTTACTTTATCGTTTACAAAAACACAAACTGCATCTGTTTGATCAATTGCATTTACAATGTGCGGACCTAAATGTGTTTCGTAATATTCTAATTCAAATCCAAAATCTTTATTGTATTTATTAAAGAATAATTTGTCGTAAGGTTTTGTTGAAAAGAAAGTAATTTTCATGGGTTATTTTGATTGAATAAAAAAATTCAATTACACGAATAAATAAAAATTTTTGATTCGTGTAATTGACTTGAATTTTTTGTACTTTATTTTAAGTGCAGCGGATTCAATGTTTGAAAAAAATCATTGCCTTTATCATCTACTAAAATAAATGCAGGAAAATCTACCACATCAATTTTCCAGATTGCTTCCATTCCTAATTCAGGATATTCTACTACTTCAACCTTTTTAATATTGTTTTGTGCAAGAATTGCAGCTGGTCCGCCAATTGATCCCAAATAAAATCCACCATATTTTTTACATGCATCTGTTACTTGCTGACTTCTATTTCCTTTTGCTAACATAATCATACTGCCACCATTTTCTTGAAAACGATCAACATAGCTATCCATTCTTCCTGCAGTTGTTGGACCAAAAGAACCTGATGGCATTCCGTCCGGAGTCTTTGCCGGACCTGCATAATAGATTGGATGATCTTTTATGTATTGAG
>CAILAF010000639.1 GCA_903832075.1 uncultured Chitinophagaceae bacterium | reverse complement strand
GTCATGAAACTGTCTGAAAAATAAAATTATCAATGAATAAATAATAATTTATTGATTAAAAAAATAATTCAGTTTTAAAGATGACACAGAAATGACATAGGGATGACAGCAATCATATTCTTATAGAATCTACTGAAGATAACTTTGCAGAAGCATTTAAGGATATAATGATAACAATGAACACAAGCATTCAACAATTCTTCATCATCGGAATTAATTATCGAAAAACAGATGCTGCAATCAGAGGTTTATTTGCAGTGAATCAAGATCAATATGCTGCTATTTTAGAAAATGCTGCTCAACAAAATTTAAATGAAGTCTTTGTAATAAGTACTTGTAACAGAACTGAAATTTATGGTTTGGCAAACAATGCTGAAACATTGATTGATCTTTTGTGCGAAGTAACTACCGGCGATAAAAAAACTTTTACTGAACGTTGCTATATTAAACAGGGCATGCTTGCAGTTGAACATTTCTTTTCTGTAGCTGCCGGATTAGATTCACAAATTTTAGGCGATTATGAAATTGTTGGACAGATGAAAATTGCTGTGAAGTTTGCAAAAGAAAGAAAAATGATTGGTGCATTTACTGAAAGATTATTCAATACTGTTTTGCAATCATCAAAAGCAATTAAAACAGAAACTGAATTAAGTAGTGGTACTGTTTCAGTTTCATTTGCAGCAATTCAGTTTTTAAAAGAATATGTTATCAATATTCAAAATAAAAAAATTGTTTTATTGGGAACGGGAAAGATTGGTAGAAATACTTGTAAGAATTTAGTTGATTATTTAGGAACGACTGATATTACTTTAATAAATCGTTCAGAAGATAAAGCAATTGAATTGGCAAAAGAATTGAATTTAAGATCAGTTGGAATGGAAGTATTGAATGAAGAAATTAATTTAGCTGATGTTATTATTGTTGCTACAAATTCTGATCTACCTGTTATCACAAAGAATATATTACCTCAATCAAAAGAACAAGTTTTGATTGATCTGTCAATTCCAAATAATATTGACCCCGTTTGTAAAACCATATCCCGAATCACTTTAGTGAATGTTGATGATCTTTCTAAGATTAATGACATCACATTACAAAAACGCATGGCAGAAATTCCAAAAGCAAAATCAATCATTGCACAACATATCAATGAATTTTGCGAATGGAATAATATGAGAAAACATGTTCCTGTCTTAAAAGCAGTAAAACAGAAACTCATTAACATGCAACAATGTAATTTATTCTTATCGCTTCAAACTGAACTGCAACCTGCATTTGCTGAAGTACATGCTCAAAAAGCAGTAAATGTGATGGCTACTAAAATGCGTCATCAAAATTTGCCAGGATGTTTTTATATTGAAGCAATAAACGATTATATTACATCCATCGCTGTATAATCATGAACAAAATTTTACGTATCGGTACACGCGACAGTCAATTGGCTGTTTGGCAAGCTACATTGGTAAAAGAACAATTAGCAAAACATCATATTGATGCTGAATTGGTATTAATAAAAAGTGATGGTGATATTGATTTGATAACACCTTTATATGAAATGGGTGTGCAGGGAGTATTTACAAAAACTTTAGACGCAGCATTATTATGTAATAAAATTGATATTGCTGTTCATTCGATGAAAGATGTACCAACGCAATTGGCAAAAGGAATTATTCAATCAGCAGTTTTATCAAGAGCG
>CAILAF010000638.1 GCA_903832075.1 uncultured Chitinophagaceae bacterium | reverse complement strand
GCATCGTTTCGTCAACATAAGGAACATTACCAAATAAATCCATAAGTATAGAATATTGGTATGCACGTAAAAATCTTGCTTCAGCTCTGTATTTACGAATTGAATCAGCACTTGTACCTGTAATTCCTCTTGAGGCAAGGTTCGCATCTGATGCTTGATTGATAAAATCATTACACAATGTTATTTGGTAATAAGAGCGATAATACAATCCTGTAAGGATAGGATTACTTGCAGACCAGTTCATTGCATGCAAATCAGGAACACCGGGATCACCCCAAGCACATACAGCTTCATCAGTAGTTAATTCCTGTGCATTCCAATATAAACGAACAAAGTCTGAAGTTCCTTCATCAATACCTTGTATATCTCCATTACCAGCCGGGCCTGTATTACCCGTTAAAGCATAGCTCCCGTAAACTTTTGCGAAAGCTGCTGTATAGCCAGCAGAAGTGCTATATACCTGCGCTGCAGTTACATCATTTGTTGGAAGAAGATCTAACTTCTTAGAACAAGATGCAAGACTACCGGTAAAGATCCCGGCGGCTATCATTATTTTAAAAATATTTCTTTTCATAATAATTTTTTTAAAGTAGTTTCTTGCAATTGTTTAAAAATTAAGATTTAAGCCGAAAACAAATGTTCTTGGACGGGGATAAAAGAGATTATCTATACCACCGTAAATTTCAGGATCTAATCCTTTATATTGTGTGATTACAAACACATTTTGAACATTTGCAGTTAAACGTAAAGTGGCTTTATTATTAAACACTTTGCCTGCATTATATCCTACATTAATATTATCCATTCTGAGGAAAGAAGCGTTTTGAACATAATAATCAGACATATAATAGTTTGTACCTGTTCCGCTGAAATTAGTGTTCAACACATCTGATGAACCATTGTTAATATAACCTATAGGATTTAAAATATTACGAATAGTACCTGTACTAGAAGCTACATTATTATACATGTAATTTCCAAAATTGGCACGTAAAACAAATCCTGCACTCCATTTCTTTACTGCAATATTTGTACTAAATCCAAGGAATTCTTTTGGATCAGCACTCTTGTACTGATACAAATCGTTTTGATTAATAATACCATCTCTATTATTATCTTCAAACAAACCATCAATTGGTTTGCTTGTCTTAGGATCGTAAACTTGTTTAAATACATAGAAAGATCCTCTTGCATAACCAACCGAATTAATTAAAATGGTATTACCTGTACCACCGGAAATTCCTCCATATTGATTACCGGCATAAGTTGGATTATTTGAGATAGTTAATTTGGTAATTTTATTTTCATTGTAAGTAACATTGAACGCTACATCCCAAGTAACATTCTTGTTACGTATTGGTTGTAAATTAATGGTGAACTCAACACCATTGTTTGTCATACTTCCCACATTCGCTACAATTTGATTAGAAAAATTTGTACCGGCTGATTGAGAAATATTATTCAACAAATTGGTAGTTGTTCTATTATAATACTCGATGCTACCTGTGATTCGGTTATTCATGAAACCATAATCAAGGGCAACATTCGTTGTGGCAGTTTGTTCCCATTTTCTGTTCAAATAATATCCACCAGGTCTGTACATTTGATAGAAATTAGTTCCTAATTGATATTGAGCAGTAGTAGTACTTAGATTATAAAATGATTGATAATCATAATCGTTGATGCCGTCTTGTTGACCGGTAACACCATATCCAACACGAATCTTCAAATCTGATACAGCAGAAACATTATTCAAGAAAGGCTCGTTCTTAATTTTCCAAGCAAATGCTCCTGATGGGAAAGTACCCCAACGATTTGCCGGACTGAATTTAGAAGAACCATCTTGACGAATTGAACCGGTAAGAATATATCTGTTCATAAAAGTATAAGTAACTCTTCCTAAATAAGAGATTAATCTATTTTCAGGTTTGTTGAACGGATAAGTTGGTGAAGAAACGATTGTTCCGTCATATGTCACATCAGGATAATTATAATTGGTGGTTAAATAATCCTGATACTCATACCCTGCTAATGCTTCAATTCTACTATTTATAGACTTTAAATCTTTAGCATAAGTCAAGTTAAAGTTCATATAAGTATTCTGCTTGGTTTGTTTGTATTGATTATTTACACCTCCATGAAATACTCCGCCTGCATCTTTAAACCGCATATAGTTAGAAGCAGCACTGTCAGGAATTACGCTTGTTCCTGAACCTTGTGATACATCATAACCAAGAGTTAATATAGTATGCAATTCCGGTAAGAAATGAACCTTATAATCTATCACTGCATTACCAACACTTCTTTGTACTGTACCTACATTACTCTGCTGCATTAATAAACCAAGGGGGTTTTTAGGTGATAATGATTTTAATCCTGTTGAAGAAGTGGGGTCTAACCATTCCCAAAAACCACCAAATCTTTTGCTACTTGAATAAACATTTTGGGTTGGATCAAAAACCACAGCTGTACCAATTGCCCCCTGATTAGCAAATGTGCTGTTACTGTATGAACCTTTTAAATTCAAATCAATTTTCAAATGGTTATCAAACAGAACCGGACTTATATTAATACCCAAAGAAGTACGTTGTAAATTATCTGTTTTTAAAACTCCGTTTTGGGTCATATATCCTAAGGAAACTCTGTATGGAATATTTTTAAAGGCACCGGAAACAGATAAATTATTATCGTTTGAAATAGCAGTTTGATAAATTTGTTTTTGCCAATCTGTATTGGCAGAACCCATTAAAGCTACTAATGAAGGTGTGCCGTTCGCTGTAACAATTTGTTTTAACTGTGCGGGAGAAAGTACGCTTGCTTCTTGTGCAATTGTACCTGCAGATAATTGAGAACTGAAATTAAAAACAGGCTTTCCGCTTTTTCCTTTTTTGGTAGTAATAAGGATTACTCCATTAGAAGCTCTTGAACCATAAATAGCCGCAGCAGAAGCGTCTTTTAAAACAGTGAAAGTTTCAATATCATTGGGATTAATTAAACTCAATGGATTTGCAATTCCTGAAATACCCGCATTTTCTAATGGCATTCCATCAATAACAATCAATGGATCATTACTTGCATTTAAAGAAGCACCGCCACGTATACGAATTACACTTCCTGAACCTGGGGCACCACCATTAGAAGTAATTGATACACCCGCAACTTTACCTGAGATCAATTGTTCCGGTGTAGTAATTGCACCCTGTTGAAAATCTTTAGAAGAAACCGTAGCAATAGAACCGGTTAGATCTTTTTTGCGGGCAGTACCGTATCCAATTACCACCACCTCACCTAAAGCATTACTTGTTTGTGTAAGCTTTACTTCCACATTTCCGTTTCCTATTGGAGATTCTATGTTCGCAAAACCAACAGAAGAAATAACCAATGTTGTAGCAGAGGCAGGAACTTTTATTTTAAATGTTCCATCATTCGCAGTTTGTGTGGCAATTGTAGTTCCTTTCACAGAAACAGTGGCATTAGCCAACGCACTTCCGTCTTTTGAGTCAGTTACCTTTCCGGTAACTATTTTGTCCTGTGCCAACGCCGGTACACAAATCATAAGTGGCAGCGTTAGAAGGACAAGCAGTCGTTTTAAATTCATAATTGATAGTTTACTAGTTTAACAAGCAAAAAATTTAATTTATATTGAGTTTTATTTAACTTTTATTAAACGTGTACTTTTTACACTTTCATTGGCACTTATCAGACAATTGATTGTAAATGTTTGATGCATCTTTTATCAATTTATTAGTATAAATTTTTCTGTTCTTCTTTTCCCGTTCTCTTGTATTTCCAACAAATACATTCCTTTCCCAAGTTGGGCTGTGTTTAATCCATTGCCGTTAAGTGACAAAGTTTGAATACCTTTTGTTTTAAATCCATTAAATAAATTGGCTACTTTTCTTCCATCTAATCCTAACACACTAATATTTACAACACCATTTTCGGGTAATGTGTAAATAATATTGGCAGATGAATAAACAGGATTTGGAGTGATACTAATCTTTAAACTGTTAATATCATTGCTAACCGGGGCAATTGCAGTAACTACAGAATTATTTAAATTCTTATTAGTATAAACATAATATTCTCCGGGTTGCAAAGTGATGCTTTCGGAAGCACCTGTTGCAGTATGCGTTGCTGATGTTAAATAACTGTACCAAGTGCCGGCAGTTGGAAAAGTTACAGAGCCCGTTTGTGGTATCACATCAACATTACCAATTACTACTAAACTTAAAGAATCACTTGTAACTACTAATGACTTGAATGCGTTTGCTAAATTATAATTGATTGTACCGGTTGTAAATGTGTTTATATATTTTGGTGTATTTCTTAGATTGAGAAGTTTTGAATACACATTATATAATCCAAGACGATTAGCATTAGAATAATAATTCCAAACCAAAGGCTTTTGACTTAATCGGCAGTTATTATTTATAGTTAAGTCTGAGCATGTGTTAATTGAATAATCAAATCCTAATTCACCAAATTGCCACATCATTTTAGGTCCGGGTATCATTGCCCAAAAAGATGCTGCCATTGCATTACGATTCAACCCGGTGGCTGTATCTTTTGTATTATAAGAACCGCTACCGTTTCCGTACACTTCATTATTATACATTAATCTTTCTTCATCATGACTTTCCTGATACGTAATTAAATTTGGAGAGTTATATCCTCTGTTGGTATAAACACCGGAACTTAAATCCCATGAAGGATTACTATATCCCATGGTTACCTGATTGAAATTAGAATGAAGATTGCCCCATATCATCATCCCATAATTTGCTTCAACTATTTCTTCCGAATTATCGGCAAACATTTCAAGAATACAATAACTACCCGGAGAAACAGATTGCTGATAATTATATAGTGTATCCCATAAATTAATTCTCTGCTGATCGTAATTACCCCATGTTGTAACATTACAATTATTGCCTGAAGCATCGCAAGTATTTGTTGGGGTAAAGCCTTTTGCCAAATCAAATCGGTACCCGTCAATATGATAATTTTTCAACCAATGATTAATTACTCTTTCCCTAAATTGCTTGGTTGCATCAGAGCTATTATTAAACTGTATCCCTACATCGAATGCATGCGTATAATATTGAGAAAACCAAGGGCTATTTGCAGTAGGAATATTTAAAGCAGAGTTCCAATACATTTGAACCATTGGCGATGAACCGAATGAATGGTTCAATACCATATCCATAATTACCGCAATTCCTTGTTGATGACAAGCATCAATAAATTGTCGCAATGCATTTTCTGTTCCATAATATTTATCCGGAGCAAAATAAAAATTGGGATTATATCCCCAACTAATATTTCCTTCAAATTCGTTAACGGGCATTAATTCAATAGCATTAATGCCTAATCTTTTTAAATAAGTAAGCGTGTCTTTTAATGCCTGATAATTTTGCGCAGCAGTAAAATTGCCAACCCACAATTCATAAATCGATAAATTTCTTTTATCTGGTCTAACAAAATTTGTAACCTGCCAATTGTATGCAGGCTTTGCTGTTTGTAAAACACTAACTATATTTCCTGTTGCAGCAGATGGAAAAACTTTTAAATTAGGATACGTTGTTGTTGAAATATATGGGTCATTTGCTTTGTCTAAAATTTTTTCAGCATTATAATCTGCAACTATTAGACTTCCATCAATCACATATTGATAAGCATATTCTTTTCCGGCAGTTAATCCTTTAATTCGAAGCCAATAGCGTAAACTATCCGGTGTTTCATTCATTTGATAAGCCGAAGATTGTGTCCAGTTATTAAAATCTCCAACAACAACTATCTGAGATTTATGTGGCGCATACAATACCAATACAACAGATGTATCGCCTGCTTCGTAATTAATACCATCAACAATTCCTGATGGTAACGCAGCAAAAGTATTAGAAGATGAAATAAAGAAAGTTGATGTATCACTTGTTGTGCTTGTTCCGTTATTTGCTTGTGCTACTATTGTTTGTGTTCCTGCAGATGTAATAGTAGCTGATGCAGATGCGGTTTGTGTATTTGTTGCAGTAGAACCAACTTGCGTTCCGTTAAAGAATAAATTAATAGTTGCGTTTTGATTTGTGTTTGCAGTAATACTAACATTATCGCCAATTTTTTTTGTAAGAGGAACTAATGCTGGTGTATATAATGGTTGACGGAAAGGAGCATCTAATCGTACTAATAAATTTGATGCGGTAACATACGAATAAACAGGAACATACATGTCGCTTCCATCAATGTTTGCTTGTTTTAATGAACCATTTCCACTTCTAAAAAGAATTGCAATCTTCGATACTGTTTCTGAAGAACTAGTTACGCCAAAAAAAGTTCTAAGCCCACCGGTAATTGTGTATTGCCATTTATTATTTCCAAGATATGTTGTTTGAATTTGGGGATTTGTACTGCCCCATGTTGAGAAAGAAGGAACATGTAACCAATTAGATGATGAAGTGCTTGATGATGTTATTAAACCAATATGAACATAAACATCTGAAGTGGGTGTGTAATTGTTTAATCCCAGATTTCCTTGTGTTGCATCACATGTAATAGTTACTGTTGATGTGGTATCGGTAATAAAAGCAGGTGACCAACTTAATAGTTGAGCATTGCAAAATATATTGCAAAGAAGCAAGCAGACTAAAAGGGACTTTATTTTCATTTTAAGCAAAACGTTAGCGCAAACGTTTGAAATTTTAATGTGTATTTTTAACACATTAATATACAAATATGTATACTTTTCACACAACAAACAAAAAAATTTAAGAAATATTTTAGAAATGCTGCAAAAGCATGGTGAAATTATTTAAAAATTTATATAAATCTGCTTCTAACCTCATTCGAGACTCCTTCTGGACTCCTTCGTATCAAGTCCACTAATTAGTGGACTTGATACGAAGGAGGTACGGCTCAGATATTAAAGTGTGTTTGTTTAAAATGCAGGCTAACAGAATTAAATCTCGCTCAAATAATAGTATTTTTTCTGGTATTCTTTATTTTTCTACTTTTGCGCCCTTGCGAATCGTAAAAGATTCAGGACCCATAGCTCAGTTGGTTAGAGCACCTGACTCATAATCAGGGGGTCGTAGGATCATGCCCTACTGGGTCCACCAAACATCAAAAAGCCCTTTCCATATGGAAAGGGCTTTCGATTAAAATATACTTTAATTGTTCTTTATTCATCATCATTCAATTTTATAAAGAGTTCAAAAGATTATCTTTATCAAAATAATTTTTATTTGTTTTGATGATCTATAAAAAAATAATATCGCTTTGCATTTTTTGTTTTTGTTTCTCACTTTGCTTTTCTCAGGATACAACTTCTTCTGATGGGTTATTACAAATTGCACGCAAAGCCGCATTTGATGAAAAAAATTATTCTAAAGCCAAAGTATATTTAAATCGTGCTTTAACGATTAGTCCAAATTATTCAGACATACGTATTTTTTTAGGAAGAATTTATTCTTGGACCAATCATTATGACAGTGCTAAATATTGTTTTGATTATGTAATTAAAAATAAACCTGATTACGAAGATGCATCTTTAGCTTATAGCGATCTGGAATACTGGAACGATCATTATGCAAATGGATTAATTGTTTGTAACAACGCTTTGCAATATCATCCTCAATCAGAAGAATTATTAATACGTAAAACAAAAATTTTACGTGCCTTAAAAAATTATAAGCAAGCTGATTCTACTGTTCAATTCATTTTAAAACTAAATAGAAATAATACAGAAGCAAGATCTTTGGCTGATAAGATTAAAGAAGAAGCTGCAAAAAATAAAATTAGTTTAGAATACGATTATGTTTATTTCGATACACAATTTCCTAATCCATGGCATTTAGTAAGTATTGATTATGGCCGAAGTACAAAAATAGGAACCGTTATTGGAAGAATAAATTATGCAAATCGTTTTGCAGAAAATGGTTTACAATTAGAAGCAGATGCTTATCCTAAAATTTCCAAAACATTTTACAGTTATGTAAATCTCGGATACTCGAATAACAATCAAGGTGTTTTCCCAACATGGCGCGGAGGATTTTCTTTATACGCTAATCTTCCCAAAAGTTTTGAAGGAGAATTAGGTTTCAGGTATTTACAATTTACAGGAACGCCAACTTGGATTTACACCGCTTATCTTGGAAAGTATTATAAAAGCTGGCTTGTAGGTGCAAGAACCTATATCATTCCAAGTACTTATACAAACACTTTGTCGGTTGCGTACATTGGAACAGCGCGTTATTATTTTAGCGGCAATGCTGATGATTATATTGGCGGCACACTTGGTTATGGCATTTCACCTGATGACAGATCTGTGGCAAGTCAGTTAGGAACATTAAACAATCAATTACCAACTTATAAATTCGGAGCTTTCTTTAAAAAGAAAGTTTCACACATGAATGTTTTAGCTATTGATGCAACATGGTATAATCAAGAATATCTTCCTTCAACTATCGGCAATCAATTTCAAATTGGTATATCATGGCAATTTCGTTTTTAAATAAAAAAATCAGACGAAAGATTATTAATGTCATCTTCATTGGTATTTTATTACTGCCATTATGGATGCTTTTATTTTGGATTTTTTCACCTAAAAGAAAAATGGTAGTTGCCATTATAGATAAAACGGTTCTTACCAAAAACGGACAAGAACATCTTTCCTTAAACTGGATATTGAATTATCAAAAGTTTGCAAAAAATAATTTTGAATTATATGATCGCGCAAAGGATTATTATGGCTTTTTTCCATTGCCCGATTATCATTACAGATTAAAAGGATTAGAACGTTTTACAGATGTACAATTACAGCAATTAAGCCAGGATGCTGATATGGCCTATATTACAGATGCTTATGGTATTTATTACAATGAATGGTTTCATGTAAAAGATGATAAAGAAAGATCGCAAGTGGTTTATGGCGGAATGAGTGCACAGGATATTGAATATTTAAAAATGATGAAAGCGAAACATAAATTAGTTATCGCAGAATTTAATTGCTTAGGTTCTCCAACGCAAAGTGCCGTGAGAAGCGATTTTGAAAATACATTTGGAATAAGATGGACCGGATGGATAGGAAGATATTTTGATTCATTGGATACAACAGTAAATTTAGAATTACCTAAATGGTTAATTAGAAATTATAAATTACAACACAACAATCAATGGCCATTTAATAAAAGTGGTATTGCTTATGTTCGCAATGATGATCATGTAGAAATATTGCAATACGGCAATCATTTAAACAGAGATATTCCTTTTATTTATTCAAACGATGAAGGTCAAAATTATTATGGTATCTCCTCTGTTATCAAATATTCTTATTGGTTTGAAATTTCAAATTTTGACAGAGAATACAATCATTCTATTGCCGATCTGGAAATAGATGCAAATGAAGAAGGAAGAAAAATCTTAAATGCTTATCATATTCCCGAACGCTTTCCGGTTATTATGGTTCATATCAATAAAGATTATCGATTCTTTTATTTTGCCGCAGATTTTTGTGATAATCCAATCAGCTATAATACTTCTTATTTCAAAGGCGTTCAAAATTTTACCTGGTTATTTTATAATAGCAATGATGCACAAGAGCGAGTAAGTTTTTTTTGGAAAATATACCGACCAATGGTTACAAAAATTTTGAACGATTATTATGAAACTTTAAATAAATAATTATTTTCTCTTTTGAGAAATCCAACAATACAAAAATATTTTACTTGGTCAAATATTTTTGCAATAAACTATCCGGTACTAATTTAGCGCCCTCTAAAAATTGATTGTTTTTAAATTTAAATTTATCGAATGCAGCTTTCAATTTTAACATCTCTGCATCATTATTTATTTCTTTAGTTAAATCCATATTACTGTTAATGGCAAATAGATCATTCCCGTTAATCATATAACCGCCCATTATAAAATCAATCATATCTGTTTTCGTTTGCATTAAAGGATATGCATGAATATTTCTAAATTGACGAGTTGTATCTAAACCAGTTCCCATCCAGTTGACTTCAGAAGGCATTTGCAAGCCATAGCTTTTCTTTAACCACATTGTTAAACTTGGTGTAATATCATAATGAGTTGAGACTGAAGAAAATTTTGCTGTACGTTTTAATAGAGGTGAATAAATAATTAATGGCACATGATAACGATCTAATTTACTAATCATTGGAATTTCCGGCATTCGGTGATCGCCTGTTATTAAAAAAACAGTATTAGCAAAATCTGGTCGTTTGCTGTATTCTGTTATAAAATTTTTAATCGCATCATTCATAAACAAAATACTCGCATATTGATATTTATAATTGCGATGTTCATTTTTCTTTGTTTCATCAAATCCTAATTCATTCATTCGCTCTTCAACTCTTTGCAAATAATAATCTTGTTCATTAATCAAAAACGGGTCATGTGTTGAAACAGTTAGCAATACACTTGCAAATGGTTGTTGTGGATTTTGTTTTGTTTCAAAATATCTTCTGAATAATTCTTTATCACCATAGCCCCATGTATACCCATTCTGACTTGGCATTTTTACATAATTAGAAGGATATGTTTCTTCGTCATTTATTGCATCAATATTATTTTTTCGCATGTAAAGGTTCAGGTTATCAAAACTTGAAACACCCCCATAATAAAAAGAAGTATTATAACCGTTGTATTTAAGCAAATTCAATAACGATAAATGTTTTGGCATTCTATCTCCCAATTCATTAAATCCATTTTTTGCAAATGGTAATGATCCTAAAAATGATGGTAACACCGCAAATGTTCTACCACCTTCACTCAAAAAATTTTCCCAATACAAACTTTTTTCTGCAAGCGAATCAATAAACGGAGTAAAGTTTCCGAGATAAGCTCCCTTGTTTGTAAATGCTCTGCCCAATCCTTCCACTAAAATAATTACAATGTTTGGAGGCGTTGTTGCTTTATTAAAAAATGGAGACAACACATCTGCCGTGCTATCAATGGTATGCAAGAAAGGATATTCCTGTTCATCAACATAATGATGACTTGCCAATATATTTTTATCAAGTTTCTCATCGCCGCCAAAATCTCCGCTATACGTATCGGTATAAATATTTTCAGTAATTCTTTGTGGGAAGAAATGATTGTATGAAGAGGAAAAAAAGAAATAAGATTTATTGATAGATAAATTATTGCTGTATTCTTGTCCGGGCATTAATTTATTTGCAACTGTTTCAACATTAAAACTTAATCCAAGAATAAAAGCAGTAAACAAAAAGAATGCATACGTGTTACTAACTTTTATTTTTCTTGGAATAAAAATAAATGCGGCACTCATTACTGCAATGAAAATTACAAAAATCAAAATCATTGATGATTGAATACCGGCAGAACCAACTGTTAGTTTAATATCAGCCCATGAATATCCCCAGATATCAGCACCTAAAGGAACTAATGTTTTAATAAAATACTGCGATAAAGCGATTTGAATAATTAATAATAAAACAGACAGTATGACTAAAAAAACACGCGCTGTAATTTTATGAAAAATATAAATGATAAAAAAAGCAGCAAAACCAATTAATCCGGTTTGTAAAATAAATGCCACATCTTTTAATAATCCCAAGCCAATTACTTTTAAAAAAAATTTTGGTAAGCCATGTTTATAAGCATCATACGATAATTCAAATATTCTGTTTACAAAAAATAATAAAGAAAATACAATTGCATATCGAGAAAAATCTTTAAAGCCGGCACGCAAAACTGGAAATGGTTTTACTTTTATATTATAATACAATTTTATTACCCGTTGTTTAAGCGTGAGTCTTACAACTTGTGGTTTTTCTATTGGTTCGGTTGCTTCTGCAACGGCGTGTGCAACTGCATCTGCAATTTTTGCTGCTGTTGTTTTTTTACCAAAGCCCACCCTTGTCATTTCGCCCCATCCCTTATTTTTTGTAATTAAATATAAGTATCCTTTAATAGCACTGATAACAACCAATGGATGAAAATAAAAAGGTTCAGTTAATGCAGTTAAAATTAATTGAGCAACTTCCGTTCGTTTTTTATATTGATTATAAGTGATGATCTCCATATAAATTGCAAATGCGGAATATAGATAGCCGAAACAAATAACAAACAACAAATAAATAAAAAAGAAATCCCAATCAATCAATCCCAATAATGCAAATGTTATAAAAGAGATAAAACCCAACGTTTCAATTAATGGTGCTAATAATTCAAAGAAAAACCAAAATGGATAACTCAATAATCCCATTAGATGATACTTTGGATTAAAGAACATAATTCGATGCATCATCAATGTTTCATAAGTACCCCTCATCCATCGATTTCTTTGTCGGCTGAACACTTCCGTTGTTGATGGCACTTCTGTCCAGCATAAAGGATCGGGAATATATTTTACTTCATATTCTTCATTATGTTCTTCTAAATATCTTCTCATTCGCACAACCAACTCCATATCTTCTCCAACGGTGTTATGATTATATCCTCCACTTTTTATTACAACCTCTTTATCAAAAACACCAAAAGCGCCGGAAATTAACATTAATCCATTTAGTCTGCTCCATGCCATTCTTCCTAAAATAAATGATCGTATGTATTCTAAACTTTGTATGCGCGCTAAATAATTTTCGGGCATTCTTACTTTTACCAATTGGCCATGTTCTACAGTACAAGAATTAGCAACACGAACAACACCGCCGGATGCAATAACTTTTTTATCGGTTTGTTCTAAAAATGGTTTGATCATCTTTAACAATGCATCTTGTTCCAAAATGCAATCAACATCAATACAAACTAAATAATTATTCGAAGCAAGATTTACACCTACATTTAATGCATCGGCTTTTCCTCCATTCACCTTATCAACAACAACTAATTTATTATAAACCGGATTAGTACTTCTATAAACGCCTCTAACTTTTTTTGTGGGAATAAAATAATTTACAAAAAAATCTACCCGCTTTAATTCATACGCTTCAATTAATTTTTCAAGTGTATCATCTTTGCTTCCATCATTTAAAATAATTAATTCAAGATTGCTATAATAAATGGATAGAAGAGATCGAACGTTTTCTATAATAGTTCTTCCTTCATTATATGCCGGAGCTATTATGGTGATTGACGGTGCATGAGGTGATGCAGCCAATAAACGATAATCAGTAAAACTATTTTTCTTTAAATAAACATTTGTTTCACCGATTGAAAACAAACCAATGAAAATATATGACAACACCAATACAACAGAATAAATAAATATTCCATAGCTAAGTATTGCAAAAAATATACTTTCAATTGTTTGCCAATTCATTTTTCTAATTCAGCTTTTATATGCAAATAAATTTTTTGATAGGCTCCTTTTTTTGCTCTGCCTCTTTCTTCCAGCGCTTCCATTCCGTATTTAAAGCAAGCAGCAAATGCTTTCCCGGCTTTTAGTTTAATTACATCGCTTTCATCATCTAACAAACCAATTAAAAACCATGCTTGATTTTCTGATCCTATTTTTGATAACGCATCTAAAATATTTAACCGATTAGCGAACTCTTCTTTGTCATAATGATCAGCTAAAATTTGTGGTGTGTTTTCATTAGCAATCCGCACTAAAGTTTTTACAGCTTGAATACGTACCATATTATTTGGATGATCTAAAGTTTTTACAACATCATCATGCACAGAAAATTGCTGATAAGCATCTGCTAATTTTAAAGTAAATACAACTACTGTGTCATTTTTAGATCTTAACCATTTGGGAATATGCATGGCTAATTGTCCATCTTCTCTACTTAATCTTAATTGTTCCAATAATTTAATTTGCTGCCATTCGGTGATAGGATAAGATACCACATCTAAAAATCGCAAGCCATCAAAACCGGTCATGTGAATGACGCCAATCTGTGCTTCCATACGAATGAACTCGCTCCTGCTATTCGTGTTTTTATAAATTCTTATCAGTGTATCATTTTGATCCATGATATATAATTCCATTATCCCTTTTGCTTTTACATGCCATTTTCTGCTGCTCATTTTCTTTAAAGAATGTTTCTTTAATTCTAATTGTTCATACAACACGGTAATGTTTTTTGCAGCTGCACCTGTTAATTCTTTTCTAACTGCTAACAGTTCATCAATAACAAATTGACGAGCAATAAAATTTTTTAAAATGCGACTAAATTTTTGAGGTATCTCAAATCCTTGTTCTACTTTATCCGGTTCATCCAAGATGGCTTTAGTAATCCATTCTTCTAATTGAGCATCAATATATTTTTTATAAAAGAAGTTTCGCTTACGCAAATAAAGATTTAGATAAATAATTGAAATGATGATAATAAAATTAATAACCAACACTTCAATTCCTACTAATAAATATTCAGGCCTGATGTATTTAGAAAATGCATTAGGTGTTCTGCGCTGCAATAAAAAAATATGCAGCCATGTTATGGTATAGCTTAAAAAAGCGTTCAGAACAACAAAGTTTTCTTTAATTTATCGAAATAGATAACGATTATATTTTTTTTAATAGACGTTTAATTCTAATTGCAAGTTCGTTTAAGTTAAATGGCTTGGTGATATAATCATCAGCGCCCATTTCAAAAGCTTCTTCTACTGTGCTTTCCTGACCCAATGCAGATAATACAATAACTGCAATAGGATGCGCTCTTTGTTTTGCCGCACGAATAACTTCAATACCAGATGAAAAAGGCAACATAATATCTGTAATAACCATTGCAGGATTTTCATTTTCCATTAATTCCAAAGCAGTTCGTCCATCAGAACAAGACAAAATATCATAACCCTCTTTTTGCAATTTCATTTCAAGGGTTTTCAGCATTAAAGCTTCGTCCTCAACTATCAATATTTTCATGGTTACTAATCTTCGCGTTTAATGAAAATGATTATCATAAAAGATGTTTATACAAAACTATGCCAACAATTGCAATTGATTTTGCAAAACTAATTGTGCGGCTTTTGTTTTCTCTTTCATAATTCCTAATATAGCTTCAATAATTTCAGGATCTACTTTTGCTTTTGCTTTTTGTTCAACTGTTAGAGCCATAATATGCAAATCATCAACTTGAATAATAGATAAAGACGATTTGATATGATGTGCTGTTTTGGCAAGATTATCCCAATCATTATTGTGATGTAAAACCAATAACTTATCTACTTCGGGAGGAACATTGGTTAAAAACAGTTCGATAAAAGGTTTTATTGCTGCCAAATTATCTTGAACTAAATCCTGCAGCATTGACATATCTATGGTAATCCCACTATCTTTTATGATGAAATTGAACGCCATTATATAATTGAAATGTCTAAATATACGAAGTTTAGATTTATGCTGTATTCTTCCCAAAAGCCGCTTTGGAATAATCTTTTGCTAATTTTTAACCCTTTACTGATGGCAATTCTACTATTTTTGCCGTTCTTTCAACAAAATTGACGAATCAAATAAGTTAGATGAAAAAAATATTCTTACTACTGCTTACTATAAGCTCTCTGTATTCTGCTGATGCACAATTTGGAAAATTGTTTTCAAAAAAGAAAACAAATACCAATGATGCCAACAACCAAATCATTAAATCTACAGAAGAACCAAAAGTAAAAAAAGACTGGAGCAAAGTAAATGTAAGTAAAAGACCTGTTGACCATTTCATGGTTCAATATGGTCCGGACTTTTTATTAAATACGCCCGATAGCATTAACCCAAAAGGATTTAGCAGACATTTTAATTTTTATTTTTTGCTTGATAAACCTTTTAAAAACGATCATCGTTATAGTATTGCTTATGGTGCCGGTATTACTTCCAACAATATTTTCTTTAACGGAACCAATTATGTTGATTTGAAGGCAAATAGCAATTCGCTTCCTTTCAGCACAAGCGCAATTGGTAATAGTGATTCCAGCAACTATAGAAAATTTAAACTTACTACCATGTATTTGGATATACCGTTTGAGTTGCGGTATTTTTCTAATCCGGAAAACCCTAATCACTCATGGAAGTTTGCATTAACTGCAAAAGCCGGCGTTCTGTTACAAGCTTACACCAAAGGAAAAGACTTGCAATTAAAAACAGGTGGCAGTATTTATGGAGCTAATTATATTGTGAAAGAAAGTGACGGAAAATTCATTGACGGAACAAAATTTTCTATGGGTGCAAGAATTGGGTATGGTAGTTTTTCATTAAATGCAGAATACCAAATAACAGGTTTATTGAAACAAGGAGTTGGTCCAGATTTACATATTTTATCTATCGGTTTAACCGTTAGTGGATTGTAAATCATCTAACATAAAAATATTTTGCCCCGCATTAATTGCGGGGCATTTTTTTATATAAAGAAATCAGAACAAGTACATTTGTAAAAATTATTAGTATTGATAGAGAAACAAAAAAAAATAAGAGAAGAAGAAAAAGCAGTTTTAGTGGGTTTGATACAAAAAGAACAAACTGATGAACAAGTAAAAGAATATTTAGATGAATTAGCTTTTTTATCTGAAACAGCCGGTGCAATTACAGTAAAAAGATTCACACAAAAATTATTGCATCCCGATAGTAAAACATTTGTAGGGAAAGGAAAATTAGAAGAGATTAAAAATTATATCTCAGGAAAAAATATTGACTTTATTGTTTTTGATGATGAACTTACCGGATCGCAAATAAGCAATATTGAAAAAGAATTAAACATCACAACAATTGATAGAAGCGATTTAATTCTTGACATCTTTGCTCGCCGTGCAAGAACCGCACAAGCTAAAGTACAGGTTGAGTTAGCACAATATCAATATTTATTACCACGATTAAAAGGTATGTGGAAACATTTGGAAAGGCAAGGTGGTGGCATTGGTACACGTGGTCCTGGTGAAACAGAAATTGAAACAGATCGCCGAATAGTAAAAGATAAAATTTCTTTATTAAAAAAAAGATTGGGCGAAATAGATAAACAATCTTTTACTCAACGAAAAGAACGCGGAGAATTTATTCGTGTATCATTAGTTGGTTATACCAATGTTGGCAAAAGTACATTGATGAATGTTTTAAGTAAAAGTGATGTGTTTGCAGAAAATAAATTGTTCGCCACATTAGATACTACCACACGTAAAGTTGTTTTTGAGAATACACCATTTCTATTAAGTGATACTGTTGGCTTTATTAGAAAGTTACCACATCATTTAATTGAAAGTTTTAAAAGCACATTAGATGAAGTAAGGGAAGCGGATATTTTATTGCATGTGGTAGATATTTCTCATGCACAACATGAAGAACAAATTGGAACAGTAAATAAAACTTTACAAGATTTAAAAGCATTCGAAAAACCAATCATTACCATTTTCAATAAAATAGATTTATATGAAGAAAAGAATTTTGATCATTGGTTAGAAGATGATGTAAAAAAAGAAATATTACGAGAGTTAAAAGAAAAATGGGAACATATAACCGACGGTAATTGCATTTTTATTTCTGCATTAGAAAAAAGAAATATTGATGTATTAAGAAATTTTGTTCTTTCCAAAGTGCGTGAACTATATACGATAAGATATCCATATAGAGCAGTTCATTTTTAATGAGCCATCAAAAAAAATATACCTGGTATAAAATAGCAGATGCTGTTGAGTTATTGCAATGGCAAAGCAATAATATCTGTATTATCGAAATAAATAATCAAAAGGTTACCATATCAAAATACAATGATCAACTATTTGCATGTGCACATAAATGTCCGCATGCAGGTGGCATCATGTCTAACGGTTTTATTGACGCAAGTGGAAATATTGTTTGCCCAATACATCGTTATAAATTCGACTTAAAGAGCGGAAGAAACGTTTCGGGTGAAGGTTATTATTTAAAAATTTATCCTATAGAATACAAGCCGGACGGCATTTATATAGGATTTGAAGAAAAAGGATTTTTGAATTGGCTTTAAAAATTTTTGCCAAAAACATTAAACCCCTATTTTTGCTGCCCCGAAAGGGTAAGTATTCCCGAATAGCTCAGTTGGTTAGAGCATCTGACTGTTAATCAGAGGGTCTCTGGTTCAAGTCCAGATTCGGGAGCTAAAGTGAACAAGAGGTCAGAAATGGTCTCTTGTTTTTTTTGTATCCCTTCCAAACCCTTGATGGCATTGAGTAGTATTTCAATGGATGGAGTGTACTTGGTGGCTGCAGCTTTTCCATCTTTAAAATGGATCTTTTCTTCAAAAATGCAGCTGAGAACTCTTTTCTTGGTCTTCCCATCTACGTTGTGGTAAAAACTCACCAAGTCTTCCAACATTGGAATGTGTGTTTTAAGGTATTCCTTGTATGGTTTAGGAGTATCTAAAAGTTCTTTATGACTTCTTTCAGCTTTAAACACCTTAACATCAAGTCCACCCTTTAATTCT
>CAILAF010000637.1 GCA_903832075.1 uncultured Chitinophagaceae bacterium | reverse complement strand
GTTAAACTTTCTGTTGATATAAAAAATACAGGAAAGGTTTTAGGCGATGAAGTAGTGCAGGTATATGTTTCAAACAAAACATCAACAGGACACATTCCTATTCGTGCATTAAAAGAATTTAAAAGAATTTATTTAAAAGCAGGTGAAACAAAAACAGTTAACCTTTCCATAAAACCCGATGCATTTTCAATTATTAATGATGACAATAAAAGAGTAATTGTTCATGGAAAATTTGAAATAACTGTTGGTGGTGGTCAGCCCGATGTAAAAATAAAAACTACTTCCAATGTTTTAAAAACCGAAACTATCATTTTGTAAAGTAAATCATCATTGGTATTTTTAAAAATACTCAATGACTAACGAATCAATAATTGTATCATATCAATTTTATAAAAATGATAAAGAATTTTTAGAAGAAATAAACTGCGATTTAATAGAAGGAAATTTTTCTTTCAACCAATCTAACATAAATACAGAACCGGCTTCTTCGCTGGCAATATGCCCTAAAACAATTAAAGAAACATTATCGCCCTTGGCTCCAGCATCACGAATATATTCTGCTGTTTCCCATTCACTTATCTCGCCGCAGATTAATACATCAGGCTTAAAATAATTTAATCCACTGATATGCGTATTTTTTCCAACTGCACCGGGTTGTAATAAAATTCTGCTGCAATTTTGATTTGTATCGCCAATATATCTTACCTGTTCAATACCCAATTTTGTTTTTAGATATCCAATTAATTCTTTTAACTGCATAGCAGGAATGGTTAATAGATTTGGTGTTCTTTTATCTGCATACTTCGTCCAATTCAATTTAGATAAAACACCCATGGTTACAGCATCAGGAACAAGACGATGTATATAATCATGGCAGCGCCAAACAGCAATATTATTTTGTTTCAATAGTTCTGATTTGTATTGATACACCGGATCATTTTTTAACCAATCGGTCGCATCTTCATGATTATAAAAAGTGGGTTCATGTACAATAATAAAATTTGCTCCGGCAGCAATTGTTTTCTTAATTACTTCAACTGTTGCAAACATAGAAGTCACAATGCCGATTACTTCCATATCTACAGTGCCCGCTTTTAAAGTATCAACAGTTTGTTTTAAAACACCGCTTGGAACATCTTTAATAAAACGTTCTATGATTTGACCAACAGTATATTTTTCATTCGCATGAATAATTCCGGCTGCTTTACTCATCATAGGAATGGATAATAATAATTGTCCACTTGCAATTGTACTCATTGCTTTAATAAATTTTCTTCTGCTGTTATCATCTTCAAAGAAACTTTCAGGATTGTTCATGATGGTAAGATTAATAGATTGATTCAATATTATAAAATTAATGCAAATACAATCATTGGAAAATGCAGTTTTATTTACAACTAATGTAAAACTGAAAAGAAAATTTTTATACTTACTTCAGATTATAATTAGATTTTTTTGCAACATGAAAATGATATAGTACCTATTTCGAAACAATGATCATTGTTAATCCCACAACATACAATAACAACATTATATTTAAAATTAGTTTTGTTCCTTTTGGTGCTTTATCAAATTCTTTCCAAACATAAATTCCCCATAATGCTGCAACAACAGTTGCACCTTGCCCTAAGCCGTAAGACACAGCAGGACCGGCTTTTCCGGAGGCAATAATACTTAAAGACATCCCAATGCACCATATCAATCCACCAAAAATTCCAATTAAATGATCTTTCATTCTTCCTTTAAAATAATCAGCAAATGAAACTGCATTTCCAATAAATGGTTTCTTCATTTGAATAGAATTAAAAACAAAACTGCTTGCAACAATTCCAACAGAAAAAAATACCAACGCAGTATAAGGTGATAATTTTTCAGCTTCAAGATTCACAAAGTCTTTTGACATTGAATCTGCAACATATTTATAAAACAATCCCATTAAACATCCGCTAATAATTGAAAGTATCAATCCTTTTTTTGAAACAGCATTCGAAGAATTTGATTGCATTTTTTGATATGCGCTTGCATTTAAAATAATTGCAATCGCAATTAATGCAACACCGCCAAAAATTAAAAAAGGATTTCCCTGCGGATTAGAAATATAATTTACTATAACGCCCAAAACCAATGCTATACCTATTCCTACGGGAAAGGCAACACTCATCCCTGCAATGGCAATAGCAGCAACTAACAAAATATTTGCTAAATTAAAAATTACACCACCGATCATTGCTAAATGAATATTTGCATGACTTGCTTGATGAACATCATCAATAAAAGAACGACCCACACTCCCATTACTTCCTAAAGTAAATGCGAGTAATAATGTAGTCAGCAAAATTCCAAAACCATAGTCCCAATAAAATAATTCGAAGCGCCAATCTTTCGATGTGAGTTTTGTTGTGTTTGCCCATGAACCCCAACAAAACATGGTTACAATGCAAAGTAAAATAGCAAGACTGTAATTTTCTACAATAAACATGGCGATAGTTTTAATCGTTAGTAAATATTAATTCATTTCAGATCTATAAGGAACTGATGCCTGCGCTCCCATTCGTGTAACAGAAATTGATGCAGCTTTACAAGCAAATTCAATAGCATTCTTCCAATCCATTTGTTCAGTCAATGCAACGGTTAATGCACCGCTAAATGTGTCACCGGCAGCAGTTGTATCTAATGCAATTACTTCGGGTGCTTTAATTTTAAAAATTTGATTTTTATTTTTAAAATATGCTCCTTGTTTTCCTAAAGTGACGATAACATTTTCAACACCTTTGTTTAATAAATAATCTGCTGCTTTTTCAGCAGATGTATTATCTGTAACGTCAATGCCTGTAAGGATTGCAGCTTCTATTTCATTTGGTGTCACTAAAAATAATCCATTCAATAATTCATCACTTAAATGTTGTGCAGGTGCAGGATTTAAAATAACTTTTTGATTATTTGCTTTAGCATTCTTTGCAACAGTGTTAATTGTTTCAATCGGAATTTCTAATTGCATTAAAATAATTTCTGCATCAGCAATATTTTTTACTTTATCAATATCATTCATCAATAAATTTCCATTCGAACCCGGTGCAACAACAATACAATTTTCTCCTTCAGCATTAACCATAATTAATGCAGCACCAGAAGGATTATTTTCATCTACAAAAATATAATCGGTATTCATGCATTCTTTTCTAAAACCGTCAATGATTTGTTTACCAAAAACATCGTTACCAACTTTTGCAACAAAAGTTAAGTTGCCACCAAGTCTTGCAATTGCAACCGCTTGGTTCGCTCCTTTGCCACCGGCATTCATAAAAAAATTACCTCCTAATAATGTTTCACCCGGTAATGGATGTTTATCGGCTTTAACAACCATATCCATCGTTGAACTTCCGATTACAAATATTTTTTTCATTTATTTATTTTAAAGATTTTCAATATTGAATTTAAAGTTCCAACGGAAGCCATACATTAACCTTATCACCAGTTTGATCAGCTTCTGCAAAAAGACAAAAGATGATTTGATTCTTTAAAAAATAAAAACTTATAGCCTAATCATACTCTTCTAAAAAATTAAAGTTGCAATTGAATGTGCCAAACTATTTACCTGAACTGATTTTCCTCCAATCCATAAATAATAAGAAATTTTTTGTGCACTTTGATTCATTACAACAACAGCAATTTTTCCATCTTCATTGATGAATGCAGTTGATAACAATGGACTTCTGCTTGATGAACTTATAATTCTTTTTGCACCGGGTTTTATAAATTTAGAAAAATGCCCGATATAATAATATGCATTGGTGTAATACAATGCTCCCGTTTTTGTATCGGCATGAATGGGTGCAAAACAAAAATTACCAACATGATTTGGACCGCCTTTTTCATCTAATAAAATATTCCAATCTGTCCAGCCAACTGTACCATTATTAAAATCATTGATTATTGACTTGCCGTATAGTTCACCCCATTTCCAGTCATTCATTTTTTTCATGTCAAACGGACCGTTACATCCTTCGGTAAATAAAATATTTTTTGATGGATAAGTTTCAGCCACACGTTTTACATTATCATAAACTTGCTGACCACCGCTCCAATCTTCATACCAATGAAAACCCAGTCCCCATGCATATTTTGCAGCATCAGGATCATCAAAAATTGTACTCGCACGTTGATAAACTAAATCACGATTATGATCCCACACAATAATTTTTTTATCGCTCAATCCTTCTTTCTGCATTGTTGGTCCGAGAAAATTTTTCAAAAAATCTCTTTCTTCTGTAGCAGTATAAATACATGATTCCCATGTTTGTTTAGCCATAGGTTCATTCTGAATAGTAATGCCCCAAATTGGAATTCCATTTTGCTCATATGCTTTAATAAACTTTGTATAATAATTTGCCCAAGATTGATAAAATTCCGGTTTTAATTTTCCACCATGAAGAATGTCATTATTATCTTTCATCCAACCCGGCGGGCTCCATGGACTTGCAAACAATGTAAGTTTACCACCACTAATTTGTATCGCTTTTTTAATAAATGGAATGCGAAATTGTTGATCATGTTCTACTGAAAATGTTTTTAAATCTTTATCTCCTTCAGCAACATAAGTATAACTGCTGCTCGAAAAATCGCAACTGTGAATATTGGTTCTTCCTAAAGTATAACCAATACCTTTCTGCGAATTGTAATATGCTTGGATGATTTCTTCCTGTTTATCTTTTGGAAGTTTTGCATAAGTTTCTGCTGATGCATCTGTTAATGCACCACCAATTCCTAAAACTGTTTGAAAAGTTTTAGAAGGATCAACAAAAACACAGACTTGTGTTTCAACAGGCTGACCATGCTCTGCAAACTGCAAAGTATCAGTAACAGATAAACGATAGGATGAACTATCGGCAGTTGTATAAACAATTACTTTTTTCCCGTCGGTTGTAAACGTTTCATTCGTTTTTTTATCACTATTCTGTTGTTGATTGCAAGAGAAGAAAACAAAAGCGGCAATTATAATTTTTTTCATACAATGTTATTTATTTGAATGATTATTGAAATGTGCAATCAGTAGAAATATTTTTTTCTTCACTTTGCAATAAATCAAAAACAAGTATTTCATTATTTCCTTTCTTTAGCCAAGAAGCAGGGCAATACAACTTTTGCTGCGGACCTTTTTTCCAATATCTACCAAGATTATGACCGTTAATATAAACAAAACCTTTAGAATAATTACTTAAATCAAAATAGGTATCTCCTATTTCAGATAGCAGAAAATTTCCTTTGAAAAAATTAAAATAGTTATTATTTACAACAGTTTTATTTAAATTAATTTTTTGAGATTGAATAAATTTTTCGTCAAGCGAATACGGTGTGATTTTCCAATTCATTAATGTCATTCCATTAAGTGTAACTCTATCAGTGATTCCTTTTCTGTCAATCATAAACTGAGCGAAATTGATATGCCCCATTGCTTCAACAACAATTTC
>CAILAF010000636.1 GCA_903832075.1 uncultured Chitinophagaceae bacterium | reverse complement strand
GCATCTAAAAGATGAAATAAAATTTATTGCCACATTTATTCGTTTGCAAAAAATGCGAGTTGATGAAGGCTTACAAGTGAATATTGATATTCAAGAACAATACGATTACAGAAAAATTGCACCCGTTACTTTGCAGAATTTAATTGAAAATGCTATTAAACATAATGTGATTGATAAAGAAAGTCCATTGCATATTGACATATTTGTAAAAGACGATTTTCTAATTATAAAAAATAATTTACAGCGCAAAAATTTTGTTGAAACAAGTAATAAACAAGGGCTTGATAATTTAAAGTCACTTTATAAATATCTTTCTGATAAACCTGTTGTTATTGAAGAGAAGGATAATTATTTTATTGTTAAAATTCCGTTGATATGAAAGCTTTAATTATAGAAGATGAAAGTCTTATTGCAAAAGAACTGAAAAATAAAATCGGAATTGTCGCTGATGATATTGATGTGATAGAAATTCTGCCCAGCTTGAAAACTGCAAAGAAATGGTTTATGCAAAATGCTGAACCTGATATTTTATTTATGGATATTCAATTAAGTGATGGAGTAAGTTTTGAATTGTTTGAACATTATCAATTATCCTGTCCGGTAATATTTACAACAGCTTATGACGAATATGCCATTCGTGCATTTAAGGTAAATGGGGTAGATTATTTATTAAAACCAATTGATGAAGATGATTTGAAATTAGCAATTGATAAATGCAGGAAGATTGTTTCCAATAAATCAAAAATGCCAAATGATCTTTTGCAGTTAATCAATAATATGCAGCATCCACAGATTCATCCTCCATTATACAAAGAAAAATTTATTGTAAGTGTGCGCAATAATTGGATTCCTATTGAAACTACAACTATCGCCTGTTTTGCAAAAGAAAATTTAAATTATCTCTACACTTTTAATGGCGATAAATATATTTTAGATTTTACAACATTGGAAGAGGTGGAAGAACTATTAGATCCAAAAATATTTTATCGCGCTAACAGACAATACATCATTCATATTAACTCGATACAAAGTGTAAAGCCACACGAAAATCAAAAACTTTCTGTTTTATTAAAGGCGCCTTTGAAAATGGAAATAGATATAAGCAGAGAAAAAGCACCTGCATTTAAAAAATGGTTGGATCGCTAAAAATTTCTTTTCTCTTTTACCCAATCTGTAATGTAACTGGCAATCTCCGTTGTAGCTGTTCCTGGTGCAAATAATTTTCCAACACCTAAGTTGTTTAATGATTGCATATCATCTTCAGGAATTATTCCACCACCGGTTAACAATACATCATCCATTTTTTTTTCTTTCATCATTGCAATTACTTTTGGGAAAACAGTATTATGTGCGCCGCTTAAAATACTAATACCTATTGCATCCACATCTTCTTGTAATGCAGCATTGACAACCATTTCGGGCGTTTGACGTAGTCCGGTATATATTACTTCCATTCCTGCATCTCTTAATGCAGTGGCAATTACTTTGGCACCGCGATCATGTCCATCTAAACCAACTTTTGCAATTAAAACACGAATAGGTCTTTTCATACAATTAAATTATGCAATCAATTATCAACAAAAGTAATTAATCATTACACAATCATTGTCTTAAAAATTTTTTCTTCTTTTCTGCAACTTTTTCTTCTAAGTATGTATCTACGGCTGGGCTGCCATGTTCCATCAAAATAATTTTTACTCCGTTTTCTCTTGCCAAAGTATTTATTAGCTCATCTTTTACAGAAATTTTGGCAAATTGTTTAAATATAATATTGTTACTGTCTGGCATGTCATGGTCTACAGTTATTACATTGGTGAAATTATATTTGTCGGGCATCCACCAAAGAAATGAAGCATTATCAGTGTATGCTTCTGGCAACCCCAAGGATGGGCCATAAAAATTTAAAGCACCACATAAGCCATAATTACTGCAAGTGATAATAGTTTTTGTTTTTTCATTTTCAGGCAAACGATTATACACATCAGCAACTTTTTCTGTTATTTCTTTCCATCCCAACATATCTGCAAAGTCTTGTGGTAATTCATGATCGCGTTGATCTTCCCATCTTAATACTCCTAATTTCGCAACTTCTTTTTTTCTAAAAAACTCAGCTAACTGATCAGGCTCAAACATAGGAATAGCAATTGGCACAAAGGTTAATCCGAAATAAAATGGAAAAGTAATAAATATAAATCTTGCCAATTTCATTCTTACCAATGTCAACTTTTCTAATTGAAAAGCACCGAATGCAAATAACACGGGATATAATCCTAATGCATAATAGTTTTTTCCATGAAATATCAAAAGTAAAATGATGACAAAACAATAGGCATAAAAAAAAGCTGTGTAATGTTTTCCTTTTTTAGCTAATAGCGTAAATAATAAACCTACTATCCAAATAAAAACACATGGTAAATTAAGAAGAATTTGATCTGTTAAAAAAGATAAAGGACTAATATATTGTAATTGCGTTTTTTGCAATTCATGCATGTGATGAAAGAAAGGAAAATTATGGTTGTATTGCCAAATAAGATTTGGTGTGAAAATAATGAAACCCAATAAAGATGCCAGATATAGATGTTTATTGAAAAATATGCATCTTCTCTTTGAAATGGCTAATCCTGCCAACAGGCTTATAATAAAAAATAGAATAGAATATTTACTCAACATGCCTAAGCCGCAACTAATTCCAAAAAGATAGAGGTAAATATTTTTTTTAGTTTGTAAGTAATTAATAATGAAAAACGATATCGCCGTATAAAAAAATATTTCTAAAAAATTTGGTTGAAATAAAAAGTGAACACGTAGAAAAGCACCAAAAACAAATGGAAGAAACGCAAGGAACAAAGAAAAATATTTACCCCCGAATGAAAGAATGATATGTCCGGTAAAAATAAAAGTGAATGCACCAAATAAAGATGGCCAAAATTTTATCCAAAAGATTGTATCACCTAATAAATGCGTGAACCATGCTAAGACTGATAATAAAGGAGGTACATCCATAAAACCCCATGCCAAGTGATGGCCTTCAGCTAAATATAATAATTCATCTCTGTGTGGTTGATAATCGGGATGTTGTAAAATAAAAGGTAAAATAAATTTTATAATAGCTAATGAGTATAGGAGCAAAAGCCTGTAATCATTTTTCATACATATTATTTAACGAAAGATAATAACAGGCTTTGATTAGCAGAAATATAATTACAATTTTAAGCGTGAAACGGTTGATTATTTAATTTAAACTATGTATTTGTCAATTAAGTCGTGCTTGTTAATAATTTCAATGTATGTTGAATGCGTTTAATAGTTTCCTCTTTGCCTAATATTTCGGCAATGTTAAAAACATGCGGACCAAATTTTCCTCCCACCAACATAATACGTAATGGCAACATTAATTCGCCGGGTTTTATTTGATTAGCCGATGCTAATTCTTTGAATTCATTTTCTAAAGAGTCATGATTCCAGAATTGCATTAATTCAAACTCACGAATTAATTCCAGAAAAAATAAATTCTTTTGCTCATTCCATTTCGGCTGAATGGCAGCAATATCAAAGGTTTCAGGCGATTTAAAAAAGAAAGATGATTGTTGTACAAAATCAGTTAGCAATGTGCAACGATCTTTTACTAATTCAATAACTTGTTCTAATTTATTTTCATCAGGAATAATTTCATTCGATTTCAATAAATCGTAAATCGCAAATCGTAAATTGTAAGTTGGAGTTCTTTTGATCCACTCACCATTATACCATTTTGCTTTTTCGTAATCAAACTTTGCACCGTTTTTATGAACATGTTCCATCGAAAATTTTTCTATCAATTCACTCATCAAAAATATTTCCTGATCAGTTCCATCATTCCAGCCCAACATTGCCAACATATTTACAAATGCTTCCGGTAAAAATCCGCGCTCTTTAAAACCGGTTGTGATTTCATTTGTTTTTGGATCAACCCAGTCCATAGCAAATACGGGAAATCCAAGCCTGTCGCCATCCCGCTTACTTAATTTTCCATTGCCATCAGGTTTTAAAATCAATGGCAAGTGTGCCCATTGCGGCATGTTTTCCAATCCAAATAAATATTGCCATAATAAAATATGCACAGGTGCACTCGGTAACCATTCTTCGCCGCGAAATGCATGTGTTATATTCATCAAATAATCATCCACAACTACTGCTAAATGATAAGTTGGCATTTCGTCGGCTTTCAATAAAACTTTATCATCCACTTGCGATGAATTAAAACTTACTTCACCACGAATCATATCAGTAAATTTTATTTCTTCATTTAATGGCATATTAATTCTGACAACATGTGGCGTATTATCTTTTAATAATTTTTCAACAGCATCTTTACTTAAGGTTAAAGAATTTTTCATTTGCAATCGCGTTGCATGATTGTATTGGAAATTATTAATCTCTTTTCTTTTTGCTTCTAATTCTGTTGATGTATCAAATGCATAATAAGCAAACCCTTTCGCTATTAATTCTTCAGCATATTTTTTATAGATGGATTTTCTTTCGCTTTGACGATATGGAGCATATTTACTTTGTTGGTCGCCATGTCTTGGACTTTCATCGGGCTCTAAACCGCACCAGGCAAGAGTTTTGAAAATATAATCTTCTGCACCTTCTACAAATCGCGATTGGTCAGTGTCTTCAATTCTTACAATAAAATCACCGTCAAAATGTTTGGCAAATAAATAATTAAATAAAACAGTTCTAACACCGCCTAAATGTAAACCGCCTGTTGGCGATGGCGCAAAACGTACTCTTACTTTTTTATTCATACTGCAAAGATAATCTTCAAGGGTTAACGAAAATTTATGTGCAATCTGTTGTGTATTAGCATAGTTTCCTATCCGTTATTCTATAACTGATAGAATTGAACACTTATGCTGCATATCTTTATATTGCTTTAAGAAAGTATATTGTATGATGTATTGGATTAAAACACCATGGGTTATTAAGAAAATATTTTCATTCTTTGTTTGGGATATTCCAACCAATGAAAAAATTATTTACTTGACATTTGATGATGGTCCACATGAAACAGCAACTCCATTTATTTTAGATGAGCTAAAAAAATATAATGCTAAAGGCACTTTTTTTTGTTTAGGTAAAAATGTTTTGGAGTATCCAAAAATTTTTCAAAGAATAATTGATGAAGAACATGAAGTTGGTAATCATACTTATCATCATTTAAATGGATGGGAAACAAAAAATGAAAAATATTTCAATGATATTAAATTGGCATCATCTATTATTCAATCAAATTTATTTCGTCCGCCTTATGGAAAATTAACAAGAAGCCAGTGGTTAATTGTTAATCGTCAATACACGATTATTATGTGGGATGTATTAAGCGGTGATTTTGATACAAAACTTTCTGCTGAAAAATGTTTACAAAATGTTTTACACAATACAAAACCTGGAAGTGTTGTTGTATTTCATGATAGTTCGAAAGCTTGGGAAAGGATGAATTATGTATTACCCAAAGTATTAGAATTTTTTAATGCAAAGGGCTATCAATTTCATACAATAAAAAAGGCCAAGGTTAAAACCCCGGCCCGTGTTTAATCCGTACCCTATGAAAACAATCTTTAAATATTTCCTATTCTGTTATGTTTATAATTTATCTATGGACAATCTAATAACGGAATGAGGAGTATTTTATTTTTCAAAGATTAAATATTTTTTCAGATAATGATTTTAATTGATACCCATTGCCATCTGTATCTGGATGATTTCAAAAACGATATTGAACAGGTAATACAATCTGCGCAAAGCCTTGGTGTGTCTAAGTTTTACCTTCCTGCTATTGATAGTGAAGTAATTAATGATATGTTGTTGTTAGAAACAAGATATCCGGGAATTTGTATTCCTATGATAGGACTTCACCCATGCTCTGTAAAAGAAAACTTTAAACAGGAATTACAAATTGTAGAAGAATGGCTGGATAATAGAAATTTTGTAGCAATTGGAGAGATTGGCTTGGATTTTTATTGGGATACAACTTTTTCTTCACAGCAATATGCAGCGTTTGAATTTCAGATGCAAATGGCTTTGAATAAACAATTGCCCATTGTTATTCATACGCGTAATGCCATGAAAGAAACGATTGAAGCAGTATTACCATTTGCTGAAAAAGGATTACATGGAATATTTCATTGCTTTAGCGGCAACGAAGATCAAGCGAAACATATTATTGATATGAATTTTTATTTAGGTATTGGTGGAGTAATTACATATAAAAATGCCGGATTAGCTGAAGTGATTTCAAAAATTGATTTGAAACATTTGGTATTAGAAACAGATGCACCTTATTTAACGCCCGTTCCTTTTCGCGGTAAAAGAAATGAAAGCAGTTATCTGAAATACGTTGTTGAAAAAATTGCGTTAGTAAAAAATATTTCTGTTGAAGAAGTTGCAGTTATTACAACGACTAATGCAGAAAAAATATTCGGTATATAAGCAATGAATAAAATTTACAAAAACATATTATTGATTGCAATACTTATTAGTATTGAAAAAAAATGTGTTTCTCAAAAAGAAAATATTTATAATAATTATATTAGTGAAACAGGATTGCAGAAACTGAAGATTGAAAGACAATTTATTTATCTTCCAAAAAATGAATGGATGTATTCTCATCATCCTTTTATTACTCATTTTAAAAATTATTTTATTGCTGTTTGGTCAAATGGAATGATTGATGAGGATAAGCCGGGACAAAGAATTGTTTTTGCTATATCAAAAGATTTTTTTAACTGGTCAACTCCGCAGGTATTGGCTGCCCCTTCTGCAAAAAGAAATGATACTTTAGGTATTTTAACTGCAGCAGGTTTTCATCAGTTCAATGATACATTGGTGGTTTATTACGGTGAATATTCTCAAAACAGAAGCAATACAAAACTATGTGCTAAAATTACAACTGATGGCGAACATTGGAGTAATCCAATTGATTTACATATTGCTGTTAATCCAAATTATGGGCCACAAATAATATCAAGCGGAAGATTGATTATTTGCGGAAATTTTACTTTTCCTTATACTGATGATTACCGAGGATTATCTAATTGGACTATAAGCAGTTTTTATGCCGACTCATTATTCAAAGAAGATAATCCTGCAACTTTTTATTCGCCTGCTGAAAAAAATAGTTTACCGCCCCTTTGTGAAGGTTCTTTTTATGAAACAGATGATCATGTATTACACATGTTATTAAGAGTTACAGGAAAAGGATGGAAAGGTAAATTATGGCAAACAAAAAGTAATGACAATGGCACTCATTGGTCGTTCCCTGTAGAAACAAATTTTTCTGATAATGATAGCAAATTTCATTTTGGAAGATTGCCCGATAAACAATTTTATTATGTAGGTATTCCGGATACATTGCATCATTATGCAAGAACGCCCTTGGTGTTATCATTATCTGATAACGGACTTTTTTTTAATAAACACTTTATCATTGCTGATGAATTATATACTTTACAAAAAGAAGGATTGTGGAAAGGCGGTCAATATGGTTATCCGCATACAATGATTTATAAAAACGATTTTTATATTATTGTATCAAGACAAAAAGAAGCAATCGAAATAATACGATTAAAGATTGATCAGCTTAGATAATTAAAACAAAACTTTTAATGCGGAGAGTAAGAGATTCGAACTCTTGATACCCTTTCGAGTATACACACTTTCCAGGCGTGCTCCTTCAACCACTCGGACAACTCTCCATTTTTTAAAGCCAGCAAAAATAATGGAAATGATTTTACCAGTTATGCATTTGTTCAGGAACCACTCTTTCATGTTTTTCAATTGGATGATCTTTCCAATCAGTATCATAATTTACAAACCAACTCAACCAAAAACTTCTTGATAATCTCATAATCAAAGGCTGACAAATAATTAATAAAGTAAAAGCTGTACCCATCCAATAAAACATTCTATTATCATCAATATCAAAAGTCATTCCTATAAATATTTTCCAAACAATAAAAGTTATTATTACAAATGCAACCGATAATGCATAACTCACATAACCGGTTCCATAATAAAATCCTACTTCAATTTCTGTTGGTTGTTTGCATACCGGACATTCTTGATTCATCTTCATATTATTCTTCAGATCGTATGCATTTTTTTTTGTAAACAAATAACCTTCTCTGCAACGTGGACATTTATTTGTAAATACTGCCCATAAATAATTAGTAGCCATTTATAAAAATTGTGTTGCAAAGTAATGACTTAATTTTTAAATGATTTTTTTTAACCAAGCTTTAGTAATGCTATTCAACATTCATCAATTATTCAAAACTTTTTCCATTTGCATACTTCTGGAACCTTTGATTAATAAATAAGTATTGTGAAAGTTTTGTTGTTGCAACCATTCCTTTGCTTCAATTGAATTATTGAAATAAATAAATGAATGTTTTGTTTTTGAGAAATCACCACCTACTAAAACAACTTTATCCCAATGATATTCTTGAATAAGTCGAATAATAACTTCATGCTCTGTAATGCTTGTGGTACCTAATTCTGCCATGCCACCCAATATTAATACTTTTTTTTCTGCAGGAATCTGTGCAAAATTCTCAATGGCTGCTTTCATGCTCGATGGATTAGCATTATATGCATCTAATATAATTTTATTCGTTCCATTTTCTATCATTTGCGAACGACTATTGGATGGAATATAATTTTCAATTGATGATTTTATTTTTTCATCAGGAACATTAAAATATTTTCCAACAGCAACGGCACATAAAACATTGGGTAAATTATAATCACCAACTAAATGCGTTTGAATGGAAGAAATGTTTGCGCCTTTTGTAATGGTTACTTCTAAAAAAGGATGAATCATTTTTATTTCGCCAATTAATGTTGCATTTGTTGTTCCGTAAGTAAAAATGTTTTTAATGCCTTCACTCATACTTTGCAAATAAGCATAATCATTATAAATAAAAGCAGTGCCATTATTCAATTTTAAAAAATCAAATAATTCACCTTTACCTTTTCTTATTCCTTCAATGCTGCCAAATCCTTCTAAATGTGCTTTGCCGCAATTGGTGATGATACCATGCGTTGGTAAAGTATAACTGCAATAACTTTCTATTTCTTTTTGATGATTAGCACCCATTTCAATAACAGCGATTTCTGCATCTTTTTTTATACTTAATAAAGTAAGCGGCACGCCAATATGATTATTTAAGTTTCCTTGCGTGGTATAAGTTTTATAATGCGATGATAAAACAGTATTCACTAATTCTTTTGTGGTTGTTTTTCCATTGCTTCCTGTAATGGCTATAAATGGTATATTAAATTGTTCTCTGTGATATTTTGCTAATTGTTGTAAAGTTTCTAAAACATTATCTGTTCTAATCAATCTTTCATCATTGCTATTAATGTCTTCATCAATTAGTGCATAAGATGCACCTTCTTTTAAAGCTTGCAATGCAAAATCGTTTGCATTAAAGTTGGGACCTTTTAATGCAAAAAAAATATCTCCTTCTTTTAATTTGCGACTATCTGTTTGTACAGAGGGATGTTGTAAAAATATTTGATACAATTGTTCTATTGTCACACAAAAAATTTAATTATCAAAAATAGAGTTTATTGAATGGATGATAAAAGAAAACCATCCGCATTTAGTGGATGGTTTCTTTCTCCCAAATAAATGGGATCGCTGTATTTACCTTTTCTTACCTTATTTTTTTGCTCTTCTTGAGGGAAAGAAGTTTCCTGTTTTTGCATTTTTAGATAATCCTTCCTGCGAACCAAAATGATCCATTGCACAACGGAAACCAATAGTAGCGCTGCTTTGATCTTCTTCTAAAAATCTGCGAGCACCAGGACTTATCCAATATGCTTTATCGTTCCAACTTCCGCCTTTTACTACTTTTGATTTATTAGAAATTAAGGTTGTTTTGCCATAACCATAAGAATAATTATTACCGCTTGAAGTATCGCCATCCATATGATCTAAAGCATATGCATGTTGGTAATTTCTTCTGTTTCTTAATGAAGTATCAGATTGAAGAACCATTTTAATGCGACCAAATTTGTCGCGCAAATAGCCACCACTTGATGTAGAATCTTTAGCAACTATCTTAAATTCATTACCCCTGTATGGGTTCAAGTCATTCGCATCATTACTTGTTAATGGTCTGTAAGTATCATTCACCCATTCGCTTACATTACCACTCATATTATAAAGACCGAATTCATTCGGTGCAAACGAAGTTACTTCAGATGTATAAGCTGCATTATCATTCAATCCACCTGCTACTCCCATATAATCACCACTTCCGCGTTTGAAATTAGCTAAAAAAGCACCCTGATAACTTCCGTTAACAGTTGATCTTAAATTATCAAAACCATCATTCCTCCATGAATAAATTCTTTTGTCTAATACTACTTCTTCACCACGTTTTTTTCCTC
>CAILAF010000635.1 GCA_903832075.1 uncultured Chitinophagaceae bacterium | reverse complement strand
TTTACTTTACCTGCAACATTTGTTGTTAATGTATTTATTCTTGATAAATAATTTGACAACATATTTGCTGTATCGCCAATGTTTACTTTTCCTGAAACATCTGGAATAGCTGATGTCTTCGCATAGTTGGTTAACATTGTAGCTGTATCACTTACATTTACTTTGCCTGCAACATTTGTTGTTAATGCATTTATTCTTGATAAATAATTTGACAACATATTTGCTGTATCGCCAATGTTTACTTTGCTTCCAATATTTGTTGTTAAAGTGCTTATTCCTGTTCTATAATTTGTTAGCATTGATGCAGTATCGCTGAAATTTACTTTACCTGTAACAGAAGGTATAGCAGATGCCTTCGCATAGTTTGATAACATTGATGCTGTATCACTTGATCTTAAAACAGTTGTCCAACTTGAAAGTCCACTACCATCTGTTTGTAATACTTGACCAGTAGTACCAGTTGTTGATGGTAAAGTTAAATTCCATGTTCCTGCAATTGCTGCTGGTTGAATAGTAACAGTACCTGATGTAGAACCATTTAATAAAATCTGACCTGTAGTTCCGGAGTTTGCACCAATACTAATTTTATTATCGGCATAAATAGCAGGCAACGTATTTCTATGCACAACATTTAATTGCCCTTTTGTTGAATCAGGAGTATTTGATCCAATTGTAATTGTATTTTTTGAATCATTGTTAATTATTAAACCACTGTTAGAGACAGATGAACCTTTCTGTTGAATAATAAATGAAATTGGGTTTCCTGCATAATTAAAAGGTGATTCAGAATTATTGCTTTCAGAACCAATAGTACATACATTACCAGAAACTTGTAAAACCAAATCTTTATCTAGCGGATCACTTGCCAATTTATTAGTAGATACTTCTAAAAAAGTAGTTTTCTGAACACCAGATGCAGAATACAATGGCGCAACTACAAAGCCAACATTAATATCACCCGAACTATTTCCAACATTCATATGCCCCCGAGGATAGCCTGTCCCTGGATTCCATGCAGTATACGAAACTTGAGCACCGGGAACACTAGATGCCAACCAACCACCAACAGTTAATATTTTATTCGTAGAATCGTAACTAAAGTTTGTGCTATCAGAAGAAATATTATTTGCACCTTTAAAAAATACAGAACTCTTCTTTAAACTTGGCAAAGTATAATATTTTGCGTCTGACTGATTTACATTTTGAATCATCACCCAACCATAAGTACCTCTTATATATAAATTATTATTTACAAGAATTAGCATTCCTAATGGTGGAGTTAAAGCATTAATTAGAGTAGTATCAGAAATTCTTGTTAATAGAAGTCCTTTATTTGTACTTTCTAATTCTAAAAGAGATGCTGCATTAATAGAAGATGGATTATCACCCATTTTCACTTGTGCAAATACTTTGCTACTATTAATCAACAAAAAAACAATGATTAAAAGTAGATATCGTTTCAGCAATTGGCTGTTGTTTATAAATTTTGTTTTCATAGTATTAAATTTTATGCATGTGCTAATATTAATTGTATATAATTGAATATGTTTTTATACTTATTTTTTGAAAAATTATCCGACTATGCAACTAAAGGCTTAACCAAAAATTTCTTCTTTTTTGCTGATTCAGGATATGTGTATTCAGGAACAATAGATTTAAGTTCTTCTTTTGTAGCTTGTATATCATCATGACAAGCAATTTCATGCAATTCATGTATGGCATTAATCAAATAACCCATCTCATATTGCTTAACTTTTCCTATTTTAATTTTTGGATGATGTGTTGGTAACATTTTATCGTTATCAACAAATAATTCTTCATACAATTTTTCACCTTTTCTCATTCCGGTAAATGAAATCTTAATATCTTTTTCAGGAATAAATCCGGCTAAGCGAATCATATTTTTTGCCAAATCATAAATCTTTACCGGGTCGCCCATTTCAAATACAAATACTTCACCACCTTTACCCATTGTACCGGCTTCAAGCACTAATTCACAAGCTTCAGGAATAGTCATAAAATATCTAACCATATCAGGATGCGTAACTGTAACTGGCCCGCCTTCGGCTATTTGGCGTTTGAAAATTGGAACAACAGAACCATTAGAACCCAAAACATTTCCAAACCTTGTTGTAATAAACTCTGTGCTTTTTGAAACTCTATTCAATGCTTGTACAAAACCTTCTGCAATTCGTTTAGTCACTCCCATTATACTAGTTGGATTAACAGCTTTATCAGTAGAAATCATTACAAATTTTTCTACTCCACAACTAACAGCAGTTTCTGCTAAAATTTTTGTACCAAGTATATTTGTTGTAATTGCTTCATACGGATTTTCTTCCATCATTGGAACATGCTTATATGCTGCTGCATGAAATACAATTTCAGGTTGATGATTATTAAATAAATGAGTTATTCTTTCCTGATCTCTTATATCTGCAATCACGTAAACAAACTTTGTATTTAAATTCAATGATGCATCCATTTCTAACATCAACGCATGCAGTGGTGTTTCAGCTTGATCTACACATATAATTACTGCAGGATTACGTTTACTTACTTTTCTTACCAATTCGCTACCAATACTTCCTGCAGCACCAGTTATCATAATCACTTTGCCTTCACACATTTCTTTAACTTGCTCATTCAATAAACTAATTGGTTCTCGTCCGAGTAAATCATTTACTTGAATTGATTCTAACTGATGAAGATTAAAATTGTTAGTATACCATTTTTCTATTGAAGGCAGTTCTTTTATTTTAATATTAAATACCATCATTTCATGTAGAAATGATGATTTGCGCGTAGAAGACATACTTTTAGTAGCAATGATAATTTCATCAATTCCTTTTTGTATGATAATATTATTTAAATCTTTATGAGGATTGAATACTTCTACTCCTTTTATTATTTTACCGATCTTATCTATATCATCATCTAAAAATCCAACAAGAAAATATTCGTGAGAAGAATATAAATCCAATGCACTCTTCAAGGTTATTCCAAGCTCTCCGGCACCATAAATAAGTAATCTTTTTTTATTCTTACTATTCTTCCGATTTACAGTGCTTACTATTAATGCTCTTACTAAGAATCGAACAGTTACTAAACCAAAAGCAGCAAAAATAAAACTGAGCATAAAAAGTAAAACTGGCTTATCGAGTTTTAAATAACCTGTTAATACTAATAATAATGACTCGGCGTTGAAAATAAATGTATTCAGCATGAGTTGCAGATAATCTTTATTACTGCTAAACCTTGCTATACGCTGGTGCATATTAGTAACCCACCATAATAACAATTGAAATAATGAAGAAAAAGTAAGTAATAACAAAAAGCCTGTTGCCGTTATGTTAGTTACGGCTAATATTCGATAAACTACAATTGCAGCTATTACTAATGATGTTTGTCCAATAAATAAATCAGCAAATAATACAACTCTTGAAGAAGTTATTGGATACTTTCCGATAATCATAACGAGAAATGTTCTTTTATTTCGTTTATAACAAAATCTATTTGATCAGCAGTTAAATTACTGCCACTTGGTAAGCATAAACCTTGTTCAAAAATTTTTTCTGATACAGGAATTTCATTATTAAAGAAAGGATACGATTCAAATACGGGCTGTAAATGCAAAGGCTTCCAAACTGGTCTACACTCTATATTTTGTGCTTGCAAATGTTCATACAGCAGATAGCGATTTTTACCATACCCAATATTGTCATCAATAATTATAGATGTTAACCATCTATTTGAATTAAAATTTTGAGGCTCAGGTTGAAAATAAATTTGTCCTATATCGGATAACTCATAATAATATTTCCTGAAATTTTTTCTATGCTGTAATACATGCTTATCCAAAACTTCCATCTGTCCTCTTCCTATTGCTGCACATATGTTACTAAGCCTATAATTATAACCTATCACGGAATGTTGATAATGCGCTGCTGGATCTCTTGCTTGTGTGGCTAAATATCTTGCTTTATTTATTGCTTCTGCATCTTTACTTATTAATGCTCCCCCACCGCTTGTTGTAATAATTTTATTGCCATTAAAACTAAGAATACCAAAATCGCCCCAAGTACCACATTTTCTTCCATCAATTGAAGAACCCAA
>CAILAF010000634.1 GCA_903832075.1 uncultured Chitinophagaceae bacterium | reverse complement strand
ATAAATATGATATTCGTCATATTTATCTTTACTTTTGTGCAACCTTTAAATAAATAATCGCATCTTGAGATATATTAAAGGGTATACCAATGAAACATAACTATTCATTTTCATTTAAGTTTACAACTAAATATGGTGTTTTAGTTTACCTTCTTCTCTTTTTATCCTTCCCTACATTTTCACAGTATTACCCGGGTGGACTAAGCAATACCAACTTACAAATTTGGTTAGATGCCAATGATGCAAGTTCAGTTAACGTTCCATCAGCAGGTAAGGTAAATTCTTGGGATGACAAAAGTGGAAATGTGGTAGATATCATTCAAGGTACATCGACAAAATACCCTACTTATAGCACTACCGCCGGTGTATTAAATGGATACTATTATGTTCAAGCTAATCCAAGTGGTTCAGATGCATATTCAACCAATACAAATTTATCAGCAGCATCTACAGTTAATGGATTATCAACAATGACTATGCTTGCTGTTGCTACTCCATCCACTGTTACTCCTGCTTATAATTATGCAGCAGTAAATCCTATTTTTTGGTGGGGTAAGGAAACCGCGAATTGGGGACAGGTAGCCATGTCACTTTCCACCAGTTCACCTTACTTTGCCTGGAGGTTCGGTACAGGAACTGCAAATTCTGATGTTTTGTATACTCCTTCTTCTGTTACCAGCACAACAGCCTATGTAATGGCTGCTGCTAAAAATGGTGCTACTGAAAAGGGATATTTTAATGGGCTTGCAATTACAACTCCAACTAGCGGTTCGCTAACTGGTAAAACAACCACAATATCAAGTACCACTTCGCAATTTTATATTGGGCAAGGTCAAGGAGGAGGGCAGGTATCAGGCGATCAAGGCACTGGAGCTGGAGGCAATAATAAAACAGGAGAAATATTAATTTATAACTCTAATCTTAGTAATACTCAATTAGTAATTCTTCAAAATTACCTTGCCGCAAAGTGGGGGGTAACGTTAGATGCGAGCAGTAAGTATTTTACTCCACCTTCTGCTACTACCTATAATTATAATCTTACTGGAGTAGGTCGAACTTCTAGTACTGATTTTGTAACATCAACTGTTTCTGGTGATGGATTGGGAATTTCGTTAGCTTCAACTCCTGCTGATAATGGAGATTTTATTATGGCAGCTCACACTAATCCTAACCCTTCCTCAAATGCAAACTATGTAACACTTTCATCCGTAACTTCGGGTATTACAGCAAGTACTAATCTTACCGGAACATCGCCCACTATTGCTGAACGATGGGCTGATGAATGGTATATTGTAAAGTCAGGAGCCTTTACCGGCGCACCTAATATTACTATTTCCTTTGATGCTTCCGGTTATTTTGGAACTGGGAATTATACAAATTTTGGAACAGCTGCCAATTATAAATTATTAAACAGAGCAACATCAGGAGCAACTAATTATACCGTTTTAGCACCATCGGCTTCTGTTTCTGGTCATATTGTTTCCTTTACTCTTACTGCTTCTGCGCTTTCAACTGGGTATTATACT
>CAILAF010000633.1 GCA_903832075.1 uncultured Chitinophagaceae bacterium | reverse complement strand
GGATAAAGATTAAAGTTATTTAGTTTAAAGTAAATTAATTAATTCCTTGGGGTAAACAAAAAATTAGATATCCTTCAGATTCACAGATTTTATTTTTTTAGTGGGCAATTTATTTCCTTTAAAATCAATTTTATTTTTGATGATAATAGGAGAATAAAACAGGAAGAAATCAACTGATGAAATTTCGTCTTATTTGTCAATAACCCTAGCCTTAAGGCTAGGGTTATTGGAACATCAATATTTGTGGGCTTTAGCCTGATTTAAAATAATCTTTGAAACAGGTACACATTAGTCATACATATTGAAATTATTCCAGCAAAAAACTCTTCAAAAACACCAAACCTTACCTCTTTTCTGCCAAACATAAGTCCACTTGTGGCGAAACTTAGTCCACTTCTGACAAAACTGAACCCACTTATGGCATAACTGAACCCACTTATGACAAAACTTAGTCCACTTATGACATAACTGAACCCACTTATGGCATAACTGAACCCATATATGGCGAAACTGAACCCTTATATGGCGGAAAAAAGGGATGTTCTTTTGTGAAAAGGTTGATTTTTCTCAGACAAAAACAGTTGCGTATCGCGTAAAACAGTGAGTTTGGTGATGGAAAGAGAAGTAAACTAAGAAAGATACATATATATGTATGGAGATTTAGGCGTTTTTGAATATTTAGAATTACATTTGACGTAATTATACTGACAAAATGATACTGAAATTCAAACTTATAGTAATAATAATTTTCAACTCATTTTTCTTGTTTAGTCAAGACACTGAAACGTATTTTCTAAAATGGAAATTAAAAGACACTATACTTTATGACTTTGAACTTGGCACAATACAAACCGAAACGAATACAACTTACGATTCGGAACAATTAATAGATGTAAATCAAAAATCGATTATTGAAAAAATAATGGAAACATATGTGGACTCGATTATTGATATTATTAGTTCATATAATTTGAATTTGAAGCTTATACCTGAATCAAACTCTTTAAACGCTCAATTACTGTTTAATAATAGAGTTTTCTTCTCAGCCAAGACTAATCTTAACGGAGATTTTATAACTCAAGTTGAAAAGCAACAAGTAAATCTTTCGGAGTTCTTTCTTAAAATACCGGATGAAAGAATTAAAGTTGGAGATTCTTGGAAATCAAACATGAGTTTCAACATGAGTTATACTGGAGACAGAAAAATAATCAATTCAACAAGGGCGGATAATGTAAAATTTGAAAACATAAAGAAAACGACGAAAGATACAATTGCCATTTTAAAAACAACCGTAATTGAAAAGATCGAGTTTGAAAAAACAAATGACAAAACAAAGCCAAATTTTATTCAAGCATACTACACTTCAGTCAAAGAATTTAACATTACTTCAGGGCGAATGGAGAAAGTTAAAGGTGTTATAATATTATCAACAGATCAGAAAAACAAAAAGCCTTTGACAACAAGATTAAGTCTAAGGTTAAAAAAATAACATCCAGCACGCGCCAAGCTGACAGGGCAGAAAGTGCGTAGGTGCTTAGTATGTGTTCAATCCCATCATTC
>CAILAF010000632.1 GCA_903832075.1 uncultured Chitinophagaceae bacterium | reverse complement strand
TTGCGGTATATGCATTCCATTTCAGCTCCATTTCGTTCCGGGATCAGCTGTCGTTCCTCCGCTGACCCTACACTTCATTTTGCCTGCATTACAAGCATACACCTCAGCACCGCACGGCTTCGGGAAATACTCATTTCCATTTCGCAAGCTCATTCATTCCGTTTTCCCCAAGCCCTTTTCCAACGCACTTCCAACGGTATATATTTATTTCTGCGACGAGTTAGCCCCGATAAGACTAAGCCCCTGCGGGAGAGCGGAGAAAGAAATATTTAATCTGGATTACCACTGGCGGTTAAGCCGGGAATAACTTTTAGTGTTTATTTTTTTAGTTGAATAAAAGTTATTTCCCGTCTTCCCGAGTGTTGGCTGCAAATATCAAAAGTAGTGCTGATATTCAAAATCGCTTTAGTTACTATTGGCGGAAAAACGAGAAAAACTTTTTTCGGGCTCGGTGGGACGGCCCCAAAAGTTTTTTCCCGTTTTCCGAGTGATGGCTGCAAAGCTTCAAGTTATATTTAAGCTTATGCGTTTCCGAATGTTATCTTCTCCAATAAGGTTTTGCCCAAAAAGAGTAATTATAATAGGTGGAGTGTGAATCTTCATATCTCCAGGAGTGATATTCTGGGCTTTCCCGTTGTAAAATATCGTTTTTATCATATTTGTCTAAGTATTTGTCCTCTTTTGAGATAAATGGATCTAGCCAATCGGCTTTTTCTTTGGCCCATTGCAATTTGTTGGAAATATCTTCATCCATTTCACCATGTTCCTTGACAAATTGTTCGTAAGTGCTAATGTATTGCCGTAAAATGTTGGTTTTATGAAGAAGTTCGGCCATTGAAAATAAAGACTTAAATTCTTTTAGTTCTTTCTCCTGCCTTGCCTTAAATTCCTGACGTATTCTTTCCTCTTCCTTTCGGATCCTTTCCCGTTCTTCAGCTTCAATCCGTGCTTCCTTCATTTGTTCAGAATTAACTTCAAGATTCGCAATTATAGCAATTATTTTATCTTTAAGTTTAGTGAATTTGGTATCATTGAAGGTGCTTTTATTTCGGAATGTAAATTTATAGTAGTAGTCATAATTTATATTAAAACTTAATTCACCAGTATAGATGGTACCTTTTCTTCCATAATTATCCACAGTGTTTGGATCTTGTTTTGACCTTTCAGTAATGTTGATTGATATTTCTTCTCCATTTACAACTGCATAAGTTTTATAATCCTTTATCTTTATATCATGGCCTCTTGATCTTAAAGCTTTAATGATGGTTTCATAAATTAAGAGTGCATTGTTTATGGTTTTGTAGTCAACATCATTAGTGTCCACTAAAAGTGATTAACAATTCTTTGAAATCCTTTTCTATTCTTATTTTACGAGCGAAATAGTTGCGTGACGATTTGAATTTTTTATCTTGCCCAAAATGTAAAAAAATGGGCAATGAATACTGGAAAATACGTTTTTGCACAAATGATTGAGTTTTTACCTCAACGAGTTTTTGACGGATTTGTAGCAAAATATGAAGGCAATAAATATGTAAAACATTTTACTTGTTGGAATCAACTTCTGGTAATGATGTTTGGTCAACTTGCAAATCGTGATAGCCTTCGGGATTTGATTTTAGCAATAGACGCGCATAGTCAAAAGAAATATCATTTGGGATTTGGGAAGAACGTTACTCGCAGTAATCTTTCCAAAGCAAATGAAAAACGTGACAGCAAAATCTTTGAAGACTATGCTTATTATTTGATTGATATTGCCCGTAAGCGGCGTGCAAACGATGATTTTGAAATAGAAGGTAAAGTTTATGCTTTTGATTCTTCGACCATTGATTTATGTTTGAATGTATTTTGGTGGGCTAAGTTTCGCAAAACAAAAGCAGGCATTAAACTTCATACGCTCTATGATATAACGACTCAGATTCCGGCATTCATTCATATTACAAACGCAACAGTAAATGATGTGAATGCGATGGATGTAATTCCTTATGAATCTGATGCATATTATATATTTGATCGTGGATATGTTGATTTCAAAAGGCTTTATAATATCACAAAGCATACAGCTTATTTTGTGATTAGAGCCAAAAAGAATCTCCAGTTCCAGTGCACTCTACTAAAACCGATTAATGAGAAAAACGGAGTCATGAGTGATCAAATAGGCAAACTTACGGGATTTTATATATCGCAATATTACCCGGAGGAAATTAGAAAAGTAGTTTATTATGATAAGGAAACAAATAGAACATTTGTTTATCTGACCAATAATATGGAACTACCTTCTGATCAGATAGCATTGCTTTATAAAAATCGTTGGCAAATAGAGCTATTCTTCAAATGGATTAAACAGCATTTAAAGATTAAGTCCTTTTGGGGTACTACAGAAAATGCTGTCAGAATACAAATATATACTGCGGTAATATCATATTGCTTAGTTGCAATCATTGAAAATGAACTAATGATTAACCGTTCAACATATGAAGTTCTACAGATATTAGGCATTTCACTGTTCGACAAATCGCCAATTGGTGAGCTCTTTTTTAATAAGAATAGAAATGATGTCAAAGAACTTCCGTCAGATCAACTGACTATTAAATTTTTTCGGAATTATCGGTTAATTGGATTTTGTGAATTTTATGGTATATTTGCATCTTCTTTATTTAAAGGTCAAAAACATAATCTTCATCAAGTATGGAAAAACTAATTTCAACCTTTTTGTCAATACCAATAGACTTTCTTATGCTTATAAAAACAAAAGAAGGTATAGATATAGGTGCAAGCACAAATACCTTAATCAGCGAAAATATACTTTTTATAATCGTATACAGTATACTTGCAACTTTGACGATTATCATAATGATAATCAATAACGTAAACAAAAGAAATAAATACAGGCGATTAAAAAGCCAAACCGTTAACATCGGCATATATAGTGCTAAATGGGAATTTACAGAGGATGATTTTTTAAAACAATTATGTGAAGATAATGAACGCCTTGAAAATAGAGTAAAGGTATTAAGTAAGGAGATTACAAATTTAAGTTTTGTTGCTTTCATGGTTGCTATGGTGTTTTTACTACCTTATTACGTTAAAGAAAAATTCAAAAAAAATTAAGAAATATCATTTGATATTTTCTAAATAATGTTCGTTGCTCTTTGAAACTGTGGAAACTCTTTTTAGCTTTTTACCCAATGGCATCATTGAATTGATTAGCAATGTTTCAAACATATCATCTATTTTTCGATTATTGTATTTGAAGCAAAATTCATCTACATAATTTTGCAAATACTTTTCGCTGACATGATGATAAGTACCTAAAATTCCTCTTTTTACAATAGCCCAAAAAGATTCAATTGAATTTGTATTAATACCTTTGTAGGAGTACAATGTATTGTGGTCAATTTCTATATGTTTCATAATAGAATCGAACCTATTGTATGACCTATATTCATCTGTCAATAGAATAGAATCGGGCATATCAACGTATTTCTTTACCATTTTTTTCAATTCTGAATGAGTTGTGTTTGATAATACGCTTGCAATAACATCTCCATTCCTTTGGACTATTCCTGTTACTGCAATTTTATCAGTTCCCCTACCTCTTTTTGATTGCGTTTCTCTGTATGGTTTTTTATATGCTCCTTTTTTAAACTTGAAATCTGAATATTCTTTAAGTTTATCATCGAGTTCTGGAAATTTTCTCGTGTCCCTTGTGGTTTTTGGTGTATTGTATCTTGGTTTACCTCCAACGTATGTTTCATCCATTTCAACAATTCCATTAAGTTCAATGGGTTCAATCATTAATTCTCTTAATTTATGAGATATAACCCACGCTGTTTCATAATGCAAACCCAAATTTCTTGATAATTGCATTGCTGAAATTCCTTTTTTAGCATCGGAAACTAAAGCAAAAGAGTACAACCACGTTTTTAATGGTAATCTTGTATTGTGCAAAAACGTATCTGTCGTTACTGAAAATGATTTTTTACAACTTTTGCAGTTAAACCGATAATCTTTATTTCTTTTACTCAAGTCTTTTGATTTGCAATATGGACAAGTAGGCACGTTATTCCAACGAATTTTTTCAAATAGTTTTATTGCATCTAATTCAGTTGGATATAAGTTATTTATTTCTATTAAATTCATTTTGTTTTTTGTTTTAAATGTTTATTCAAAGCTACATAAAATCTAAGAAATCCAATTAACCGATAATTCCGAAAATTTTTATAATGTTTTATTTAGTAAGGATGCTTGTGTTAAAATTTGTCTATTTGCTACATTTACAACC
>CAILAF010000631.1 GCA_903832075.1 uncultured Chitinophagaceae bacterium | reverse complement strand
TTTGCATAAGCAGCAACTGCGTTTCTAATTGCATTGGTTGGTTCTGCTTGTAAATGACAGGTTTCTATTTCTACAACCTTATCAAAAAAGCCACGAGCATGAAAACCAGCAGCAGCAACATCTTCAAACACATTGCCATCTTTTTTTAAAGCTGCAAGTTCTTCATTAGTAACATATTTTTTTGTAGAAAATGTATATTCTAATTTGTTTCTATAGTAGCGAGTTTCAGCAGCACCAACAATTGTATTTATTGTAGGCAAAGTAACTTTTGCAATGCGTTGCAAATTATCTACCACTTGCTGATGCTTGTATTGCAACTGCTTTTGGTAAGGTAGCATTTGCCAAATGCAGCCACCACACACACCAAAGTGTTGGCAAAAAGGTTGCTCTCTATCTTTACTATATTCAATAAAATGTATTGGAAAACCTTCAGCAAAATCTTTTTTATTTTTATTTAATTTTACATCAACCACATCGCCAGGCACAACTTTTTCTACAAAAATTACTTTGCCATCAATGCGTGCAAGACTTTTGCCTTCGGCTGCATAATCGCTAATTACAACGTTTTTTAAAACTACTTGGGTTTTCTTTTTTTTCACTGTGCAAATGTAGAGTTGTAATTGAAGTTTATACAAAATACATACTTCTTTATACAGTAAAAGGCTTGTTTGATACATTTAACAAAACAGGCGTTTTATTTTGAGCATTTTGCACTCATTAAAAAAATGAAAAAGTTAATTCTTATTACAATAACTTTTGAAGGAGGTTGCACAAAAACTGTAACAAATAACATTTCTTATATCTGGAAATAAAATAATGACAACTACTTTAAAAATTATTTTCTTATTGTTTGTGTCTTTGCAATTTGTAAAGGCACAAACAATTGTTACATTAGCACCACAAAGTAATTGTTCAAGCTCTGTGTATGTTGATTATATAGCAAAAATTGAAGTAGCTGAAAGCAAAAAAGAATTGTTTATCTGAGGGAATAAACTGCTCGCTAAAAATAAGTTTTTCTGAATCAGAAGACTGAATTGATTCATTCCTATTTTCAATTAGATTTTTTATGTGTTCAGTAACTTTTTTGCAACTTAATTGAAACGCTCCCAAAGACTTATCGTAAAACCCAAATGCCTGTGGTGTTCCTTCTTTTGTCTGTTTATAAAGAGACGGATTTTTGTATTCCCAGTTTAATGGAATATACATCTGGAATTTACCAGTGAAGTCGGAATAGAGTTTCGTTTGTGTTTCTTGTTGAATTGACATTCAAATTTTTTATTTTTTACAAATACGCATAAAAACAGTAAATAAGTAACTCTATTTCTCATATATTCCAAAAATATGAAATAAAATAATAGGAATTTCTTGTATTTTAGGATTAGTACCTTATTTCGCCTCCAAAGATATATACTATACTTTAATTAACCTAATAGATTGTAATTAATCTTTTTCCTAATAATTAAATTCCCCCGACAGCCTAAGCCATCGGAGGAATTTCCAAAACAAGTGAACATAGCAAGACTTAATTATTACACCTTTTCCAATTCTACTTCCACATTACACAGTTCGTCCCACCGAACAGTGGTGGTGATGGTTTTGGTTTTGAAGCCAACTTTGGTAATGGTAACATCATAAATGCCTTCGGGGAAAGTCTTAATCATAAAACCACCTTTGGCGGCTGTTTCTTTTTCCACTGCTACTTCGGTTTGTCCACTCAGGCAGAAAGTCAATATGGCTCCCGGGATTGGTTTTTTTGTTTCTGCATCTAAAATAATACCCTGTACCTGCAAACTGCCAGTTCCCTGATCTATAATTTTACGGGCATTTTTATATCCGGCGTAGAAATTGACTTCACTAAACTTTACCATTTCCACCACAATATCAATATTACCCAATGCTTCATCGGCGGAAGCGAAAGCCTGATTTTCGAGCAGGGTGTTTTCCTTGCTTTTCAATTGGCTTTGGCGTGGCTGCGGTATTGAATCGGCAAAGGCATCAATGGCTTCTTTAAATGCAGTTTGTGTTGCAGCGGTTAACGTATAATCAGTCAATTTATCCAAATTGGATTGAATACGGGTATGCAGACCTTTAGCACTATCAACCAGTTCCAATGCTGCAAATTTCTTGACTTCGCTACTCTTAAACTTTGTCTCGGCAAGCAACACCGTATCATGTGCATATCGCGCATAAGCCTGTATTTTTGCCGAATTATCAACTATAAGCGTTGTTAGGTTGTCGCGCAGCTCTTGTTTGTTGTCGGTTACACCCTTGGTGCTGAAGCTACCTTGTTCGCTTGAATTCTGAATTTGAGTAATGGCAGCATCGAG
>CAILAF010000630.1 GCA_903832075.1 uncultured Chitinophagaceae bacterium | reverse complement strand
GTTGCATAAGGTATCCTCTTGTTTACTTTTTTAGTTAAGTGTCAAGAGGATATTTTAAATGAAAGAACAAGGGGAGTTATACTTATCACGGGCATAAATTGAGGTTTCTCCCAATGCTAAACCATGTAATAATTATAGCATATCTGCCATTGACACATCTAGACAAATTTGTAACATCAGCTTAATCTATTATATATCAATAATTTTTAACTTTAAATAAAAAATTGATAATGAATTTATTGCGTTTAGAATCTTATATCATATATAATAATTGATAATATTGATTATTATAAGATTATACAGCAATGATCCGACTAGAATTTACATCAGACCAAATTAAAACATTACAACATCAAGCATATTCGCATCCACACCCTTTTGTACAACGTAAAATGCACGCACTATTGATGAAAAGTGCTGATATACCGCATAATAAAATTACTAAAAGTATTGGTATTAGTGAAAACACATTGCGTAGTTATTTTATTCAGTACCAACATGGGGGTATTGAGGAATTAAAACGAATTAATTTTTATAAGCCAAAAAGTCTGTTGTATCAACATCAATCTACCATAGAAGATCATTTTCGCCAAAACCCTCAATATTCCATTAAAGAAGCTGCTCATACAATTAAAAAACTCACTGGAATTAAGCGCGGTTTAACTCAAACACAGGCATTTATGAAATCTGTTGGTTTAAAACGTCTTAAAACTGGCGGTAAGCCTGCAAAATCAGACCATGTAAAGCAAACTGAATTTCACAATAATGTGTTACAGCCAAAATTGGATGAAGCCAAGCAAGGAGCTAGAGCTGTGTATTTTATTGATGCAGCACATTTTGTACATTCATTATTTTTAGCATTCGTGTGGTGCTTTAGTCGTGTATTTGTGCAATCTCCATCTGGGCGTAGTAGATTTAATGTTCTTGGTGCAATTAATGCAATTACACACCAACTCATCACTGTTACTAATACATCATACATTAACGCTAATAGTGTATGTGAATTATTACACAAATTAGCCAAATTACATGCCAATACTCCAATAACATTAATTCTTGATAATGCACGATATCAGAAATGTGTTATCGTTACAGCTTTGGCTCAACAGTTAAACATTGAGCTACTGTATTTACCATCATATTCACCAAATCTCAACTTAATTGAGCGATTATGGAAATTTGTAAAAAAGAAATGCCTAAATGGGCGTTATTACGCAACATTTGCTGAATTTACAGTAGCAATCACAAATTGCTTGGAATCATTACCTGAATATGAAGATGAGCTAAAAACATTACTTAATCTTAAATTTCAAGATTTAAGTGGAAATCATTTTGGACGTAAAACAGTCAATAATAATAACACTGATTCAAACGGGGCTTTATACTAAAAGTATATTCTGCATGCGTCTAATGCCCCCTCCAAGGATCCACGTAGGCTCCCTGATGCAAACATGCAATCTGTATATTTTTCATTACTATACGTGTAAAAACCCAGACCCCACGACTCAATATCTCCATAATAATGCAGCCGACATAATGGCATATTGTGTCCATCCTCAATGCTATCAATATAACAAAATTCAGCTCGAAACCGTATATTTAACTTAATACGTGGTGCAATGGATGTTATATGTTTGAATAGTCTAGCTTTTATTATTTCATATAACTCTTTTGGTATTTTTATTGTATCAGATTCTGGCGGAAACCCCCACACATATGTGGTTGCTAATTTTATTCTTGGTTTTGGAATTTTCATAATAACGAGATTCTACCATATTTTGAATATAGAAAACCTCAATTTATGCCCGTGCTAAGTATATCTTAATAATAAAGTAAAATTAGATGGCTTAACTGAAACAGTTAGCTATATTTTAGAGGCAGATAAAACAAAAAAGAAAACCGAGATGTCTTATTGTTTTATTATTTCTGGATCTGACTTTGTTGCATAGGGTGTGGCAATCACTCATATTATAATGTGGCTAAATTTAAGAGCATT
>CAILAF010000629.1 GCA_903832075.1 uncultured Chitinophagaceae bacterium | reverse complement strand
TGATAAAAAAGCATTGGCAGGATATACAAAGTATACAATATTTTATTCGCCCAAGTATAATGATTCAATAAAGAATTTTGCACCGGATACAAGAACAACACTTTATTGGAATCCATATATTTTAACAAACGCAAAAAATCATAAAGTGCAATTTGAATTTTATAATAATGATATCAGTAAAATAATGAGAATTGTATTAGAAGGTATTAATGCAGAAGGTAAATTAGCAAGAGTAGAAAAGATAATTGAATGAAAAATAATTTAAGTTAATAGTATGAACCCAATCAAAAAAAAATTACTTGTTACGTTTACGTTTACATTAAGTTGTTTAATTGGTATTGCACAACAAGTAGATTCTGTTTTAAGTGTATATGCAGATCAATTTCAACAGGAAAAAATTTATATTCATTTTGATAAAAACGCTTACAACAAAGGGGAGACCATTTGGTTTAAAGCCTATCTGATGGCGGGTTTGGAGCCATCCGGTATAAGTAAGAATTTTTATGCAGATTGGTACGATGCTACGGGAAGATTGATTGCACATAATATATTTCCCGTTTTCGAAGCATCCTCAAAAGGGCAATTCGATATTCCGGATAATTATTCATTATCATCTTTGCATTTGCATGCATACACAAAATGGATGTTGAATTTTGATTCTTCTTTTTTGTTTGATAAAGATATTATCATCAGTCAACCTTCATCAAAATCTTCTGCTGTTCTTCCTAAAACAGAATTACATTTTTTTCCTGAAGGCGGTGATTTAGTAGATGGATTAAATGCACATATTGCATTTCTGGCAACCAATCAATCTGGTAAACCTGTTGTCATTCATGGTGCTATAAAAAATAGTAAGAATGAATTTTTAGATTCTATTGCAACTGAGCATGATGGTATGGGCAGCTTTACTATTGATGAAATTAATGCCGATGAAATTTATTCAATTTTCTGGACGGATGAATATGGTAATTCAAATGTAAGTGGTTTGCCAAATATTAATAAAAGTGGTGCTATCATTGAAACGCAGCCAATAAATGAAAAGATAAGAGTTGCCATTGCAAGGTCTTCAGATAAAACAGGTAATTTAAAAACATTGTATTTGCTGGCTCACATGAATCAGCAAGTATTGTATAAATCAAAGATAAATTTAGATAATAGAAATGCGGCTTTGCTTGAAATAAATTCTTCGCAATTTCCATCAGGTGTAATGCAATTAACATTGTTCAATGCATTATGGCAACCTGTTGCAGAAAGAATTGTTTTTGTAAATAATCATCATTATCAATTCAATCCAATTATCAGTCCAATTAAAAAAGGAATTGATAAGCGAAATAAAAATGTAATTGAAATAGATGTTACCGATTCTTCAATTGCCAATTTTTCTGTTGCTGTTACAGATGCCGGATTATCTCTTGAAAACAATAATATTATTTCTCAATTTTTGTTAAGTGATGATATTAAAGGAAAAATTACCAATCCTGCATTTTATTTTGAAAATGATGCAGACAGCACTAAACATTTTTTGGATTTGGTAATGTTAACACATGGATGGAGAAAATTTAATTGGGATGATATTGCCAAAGCAAAACTTCCGACTATTAATTATCCAAAAGACAGTGAGTATATTCAAATTGCCGGAACTGCAACTGGCAGAGCATTTGAGCGAGTTGAAGAAAAAGATTTTATTACATTGATATTAATGACAAAAGATTCCAGTAAACAAATCATTCCTGTTCCGATGGAACAAAATGGAACTTTTTCAAAAGGTGGTTTTATTTTTTTTGATACAATAAGAGCGTATTATAGTTTTCGTCAAAAAAAATTAGCTGACAAAACGGAGGTAGATTTTAATACAAATATTTTATCTTCAAAAAATACCCTTTTTAAAGGGCTTAATAATTATTCTTTCAAACAAACTGATTCTGCAAAACTTGAACGAGAACAATTTTTTATTAATGAACAAAAGCGATTGGAAAAATTAATGAGCGAAACAACATTAAAAGAAGTGGTTGTTAATTCAAAGTTGAAAGCAAAAACCACTTTGGATATTGTTGATGAAAAATATACTTCCGGTCCATTTGCAAGCGAAGGAAGGTATCGGTTTGATATTAAATCAGATCCTCTGGCATTAAATTCATTAGATGTATTTACTTATTTACGTACTTATGTTACAGGATTATCTGTAACAACACCAAATTCGGGAAATGCTTCTGCGCCTCCTCCTATTACAGTATTAACCAAAGCACCTTCCAGTAATCTTTATCAAGTTACTTGGCGCGGAGAAGTTCCTGATATGTATTTGAATGAATTGCCAAGCGAAATAGATGTTCTTGCCTATATACCAATGTCGGATGTTGCTTATATTAAAGTATTTCCACCTCCATTCTTTGGAGGTTGGCAAGGCGGGAAAGGTGGTGCCATCTCTGTATACACAAAAAAACCGGGAGAACAACGGTATAATCCAAGCGATCGTGATGAGAAAAAATTATTAGCAGGTTATACAAAGTATAAAGAATTTTATTCTCCTAAATACAATGATTCAGCGAATACTTTTATACCAGATATACGAACCACATTGTATTGGAACCCTTACATACTAACCGATACAAAGAATCACAAAGTGCAATTTGAATTTTATAATAACGACATTAGTAAAAAATTGAGAATTGTTTTGGTAGGAATCAACAGCGAAGGAAAGTTAGCCAGTGTTGAGAAAATTTTGGAATAAGCAATTGACATTTTTGTCTGATAGAGATGGCGAAAAAATCTTATAGAAGATTTGTTCTTATCCATTCATCCAATCATTACAAAACATCAATTACAAATCTCTTTATCTTAGCAATCTTTATTTAATGGAAATACTTGTTTACATGTATAAAAAAATTACTCCGTTATTGTTTTTGAGTGTGGTGTTATTTTCTTGTAAAGAAAAAAAAGAAGCACCAAAACAAAGTGGCAATCAAGCAACAGTTGTAGATGTGCTTATTGCACAAGCCAAAAACATTTCGCATACTGTTGAAGCCAATGGAAGTGTTGTGGCAAATGAGTATGTTGAATTGCATCCAGAAATTAACGGACGTATTACTTTTTTAAATGTGCCCGAAGGTAAAATGGTTACTAAAGGAACTTTGATCGCTAAAATTTATGATGCTGATTTGCAAGCGCAATTACAAAAATCAAAAGTGCAGTTAGAATTAGCGCAGATAACAGAACAACGGGATAAAAAATTATTAGCTGTTAATGGACTTAATCAAAGCGATTATGATGCCGCATTAAATCAAGTTAAAAGTGTTCAGGCAGATATTGCTTACACTCAATCATTAATTGATAAAACAGTTATTAAAGCACCGTTTGATGGTTTGGTTGGATTAAGACAAGTTAGTCCTGGTGCTTATGTTACTCCGGCAACTATTATTGCAACTGTTCAAGAAGTAAATAAATTAAAAATTGATTTTACTATTCCTGAAGAATATGCAAGCATTATTAAAAAAGGAAATACAGTTGAAGTAGAATCAGATGCAGGCAAAGCCGGACGCAGAAAGG
>CAILAF010000628.1 GCA_903832075.1 uncultured Chitinophagaceae bacterium | reverse complement strand
GCGCTGAAAACCCTTGACAAAACACCACTGAGATTATTTTATGCTACCGATAAAGAAAAGGATAGCACTTGGCATAGCATAACCATTACTAATTTTGGCAAAACGGTTGCCTTCCAGATACACCTGCGTGCATTAAAAGGTAAAAATGGTGATGATATTTTACCTGTTATATTCAGCGATAATTACCTGCAATTAGCGCCCGGCGAAAAAAGGGTAATTCGTTGCAGTTATGCTAATAAAGATGCAAAGGGTAAGATGCCCTATTTTAAGGTTTCAGCCTGGAACTTAGATATTGCAAAAAGTAAAGCAAACAGAGAAATGAAGTTTGAAAAGGGTTTATTGCAAAATAATTAAAGAACTTAAAATAGAAATTAAATTATCTGAAGAAGAGAATATTGAAGAAAAAGCTTTAGTAAGTTTTATACTATTGCTAAAAGTCAGGCATGAGTTAGATGGCTGACTTTTTTATTTACAGCAATTAAATGATTCAGACATTTGTAATGTTCATCATTTAAAATTTATCATTGTTTTTGCCTGACCTCCTTCGGGACTCCTTCTGGACTGGTTCTGGATTATTGTTGAAAATCCAGAACCAGTTCAAAACAAATCCAACATCAGTTTGGGATCAAAAAAATTCATCCCTTTTTTCATTCATCACATAAACTGCAAAAACCTTCACATTCTTGCGTGTTATTGCTAACTTGGTCTTTCAATTTTTTTTATGAGAAAAATATTCTTGCCATTTTGCATTTTGCTTTTGGCACTTCAACTTAATGCACAAAATTTTTTCCAACAAACCAAACAATCCAAACATTGGGTGGACAGCACTTTCAGGAAACTGAACAAAAAACAAAGAATTGCTCAATTAATGATTGTACGTGCATACAGTAACGGCAAACAAGAACAAATTGATGGTGTTACTAAATTAATTCAGGATTATAATGTTGGCGGCTTATGTTTTTTTCAAGGTGGTCCGGTAAGGCAAGCAAACATGACGAATTATTATCAAAGCATTGCTAAAACACCATTGATGGTTTGCATTGATGGCGAATGGGGATTGGGTATGCGTTTAGACAGTGTTATTAATTTTCCGCGACAATTAATGATGGGCGCAGTGCAAGATGCACAACTCGTTTATCAATTTGGTAAAGCAGTTGGTACACAATGCAAACGTATTGGTGTGCAGGTGAATTATGCACCGGATATAGATGTAAATAATAATCCTTCTAATCCTGTTATTAATGACAGAAGTTTTGGAGAAGACAAATATAAAGTAGCATTATACGGAACTGAATATATGAAAGGAATGCAGGAAGCAAATGTGATGGCATGTGCCAAACATTTTCCTGGTCATGGTGATGTATCTGTTGATTCTCATTTAGATCTTCCGGTAATTAATAAAACAAGAACACAATTAGATTCATTGGAATTATATCCATTCCGCGAATTGATCAAAGCCGGTATCGGCAGTGTGATGATGGCACATTTATATGTTCCTGCTATTGATACCACCAGTAATCAACCAACTTCATTATCAAAAAAAGCAGTAACAGATTTATTAAGAGATGAATTAAATTTTAAAGGCATCACATTTACCGATGCATTGGAAATGAAAGGTGTTTCTAAATATTATCCTGCCGGTGATGCATCCTTGCAATCATTAATTGCAGGAAATGATATGTTGTGTTTACCAGGCGATATTCCCGGCAGCATTGATAAAATAATTCATGCTATCAGAAAAAGAAAACTGAATAAAAAAGATATTTATGCAAGAGTAAAAAAAGTATTGCTCGCAAAATACAATCTGGGATTGAATCATATCACGCCAATCGAAACAGAAAATATTGTTGCTGATTTGAATGTTCAAACAAAAAAGATCGATACACTTTTATCTAAAAATGCGATTACATTATTACGATTAAATAATTCTTCTCTTATTCCATTACAAAAAGAAAAAAAGATCGCTTATGTTTCTATCGGCACTGCAAAAGAAAATGTGATCGCTGCAAGAATGAGAACAGAATACAATGCTGATGTTTATTTATTCAGTGGCAGAGCCAATATCGGTAATCAGGTAATGGATGACTTGCATAAAATTATTCCGGCAGAAAAAAGCGACAGTAGTGGCGCAGCAAAACTTATTCAATCAATCAAAGAAAAAAATTACGACATTGTAATTATCGGTTTGCATAATTATAGCAGAAGACCTGCCAATAATTATGGCGTAAGCAATGCTTCGGCTTACTTAATGAATGAATTGCAACAATCCAATCAATCAATCACTTTAGTATTTGGTAATCCCTATGCAATGCAAAGATTTTGCAATGCGCCAAATTTATTAGCTTGTTATGAAGATGACGATATCACTCAAAACACAGCAGTAGATTGGCTTGCAGGCAATGTGCAGGCAAAAGGAAAATTATCTGTTACTGTTTGTGAACATTTACATTTCGGTGATGGAATAACTTATAATAGTTATTTTCCAACTGCAATACCGGAATCTGTTGGTGTTAGTTCAGAAAAATTAAATAAGATTGATAGCATTGCAAATGATGCTGTTGACAAAGGTGCTTTTCCCGGTTTTGTTGTATTAGCGGCAAAAGATGGTAAGATTATTTATAATAAAGCTTTTGGTTATACATCGTCTACCAAAGATGAATTGGCAAGTAAAGAAACGGTTTACGATTTGGCATCTGTTACAAAAGTTTCTGCTACTACTGTTTCGGTAATGAAATTATATGATGAAGGAAAAATTGATATTGATAAAACATTGGGTGATTATTTAAGCTGGACAGTTGGAACAAATAAAGCACCATTGAAATTGAGAGATATTTTATTACATCAGGCAGGATTGGTTCCGTTTATTGCTTTTTATCGTGATGTAATTGATACTGCAACAGGCGAACCAAATTGGAATGTGTTCTCTAAAGAAAAAGATGCACAACATCAATCCCGTGTAGCAGAAGGATTATATTTAAGAAATGATTGGGAAGACACGCTGCACAAAAGAATTATTCAAAGTAAATTATCATCACCAATTAAATATGTGTACAGTGATAATGATTTTATTTTCTTAGGAAAGATTGTTGAAGCAGTAAGCGGTAAACCTTTGAATGTATATGTACGTGATAATTTTTATGAGCCATTGCACATGGTAACTACTACTTTTCTTCCAAGAGAAAAAATGCCGTTAGAAAATATTGCACCAACAGAAGTGGAAAAACATTTTCGTCAGCAATTACTCTGGGGTGATGTGCATGATGAAGGTTCAGCTATGTTTGGCGGTGTTGCCGGACATGCAGGATTATTTAGTGATGCATACGACTTGGCACAACTGTATCAAATGTTATTGAACGGCGGTGAAATGAACGGAAAAAGATTTTTGAAAAAAGAGACTGTTGATCTTTTCACGGCTTACAACAGTGAAATAAGCAGCAGAGGTTTAGGTTTTGATAAACCGTATAAAGATAATGCTACCAGAAGAAGCCCTTATCCAAGTAAATCAGTATCGCCTGAAACCTTTGGCCATACCGGTTTTACAGGAACCTGTGTTTGGGTAGATCCGAAATATAATTTAGTATATATCCTTTTATCAAACCATGTTAACCCAACAAGAAATAATAATAAAATAACTTCATTGGGTGTGCGTCCTAATATTCAGGAAGCCATTTATAATGCAATATTGAATAAATAAATTTCAATACTGATTATCTGTTTGTAAATTGTATTTTAATTAATACAAATTATACCAACATGAAATCTATTGTGCGTTTTTATTTATCATTATTCATCGTTGCTTTTTTTATAACATCCTGTTCTAATAAAGCACCGAAAGAAGCAAAGTATATTCCCAAAGATGCATCCTTTGTATTTGCAGTTGATCCTCAATCATTACAGGATAAATTACAAAAAGGGAATATCAATATTGATAGTGCCATGAATAAAGTTTTAGGCCATATCAGTTTTGACAGTGCAGGCAAATCAACGTTGGAGAAAATAAAAAATGCAGGTATTGACTGGAATGATAAATATTTTGTTTTTGTTACACAAAAAACCATTGCAGGCGGACAATCAACAACAGTCAATGTTTTAGGCAATGTTAAAGATTCTGCAAAACTGTTTGCTCTTTTAAAAGATCATATTGAACTGAAGGGACAAGAAGTGCACAGAGAAAAAAATTATTCCTATATCACAGGGAATGATCATCATGCTATTTCGTGGAATGATAAAATAGCCATTGCTACTTTTTATTTTTATACGGAATCATTTATGCCCAAGCATGATAGCATTTTGCATATATACTATCAAAACAATACAATAAATAAAGAAGAAGAAATTAAAAAAGAAGTGACCCGTTTTTATACGCAGAAAGAAGACGAATCAATGGCATCACAAAAACCATTTAATGAAATGTTTAATGAAAAGGCAGATGGCTATATGTTTACCACAGCCAATTCTGCAATTAACTCGTTAAGCATGATGCCTATTCAAATTCCTAAATTAGAAGAATTATTAAAAGATAATTACAGCGCATCTACTTTTAATTTTGAAGAAGGAAAGATCGTTATTAAAAGTTCTTATTATACCAATAAAATATTAAGTACTATTTTAAAAAAATATGCCGGCTCAACT
>CAILAF010000627.1 GCA_903832075.1 uncultured Chitinophagaceae bacterium | reverse complement strand
CTTGTTCAACTCCAATCAATGACACTTCTTATTTTAGATTTTGGATTCACGATTTAGCAGGGCATGTTAGCGATACTATTACTTCGCCTAAGATTGCTTTCTTAAAATAATGCAAGCATTTCATTCATTTATACGCTCGGTATTTTTTGGAAATTATTTTTATGGCATTTGTGCAATAGCACTTTCAATAGAAGCCGCATTGCAACAGTATGTTCCGCTGAATGAATTAAATTATTATATTTTTATTTTTTGCGGAACAGTAATTTTTTATACTAAAGCATATGTTTCAGAAACAACAAACGATTTTAAAAATAAGCGTTCTGTTTGGTATGTTTTGCATAAAAAATTTGTGCAACAGTCGCAATGGATTTTAAGTATCATTTTTTTGATCAGCGCTTTTATTCTATTAAAAGATAAATGGGATCATATTTTTTATGTAACCATTGCACAATGGATAGTTATCTTAATATTTCCTATGGTTGCCATTTTATATTATGGAATTAATACACCATTATTATCAAAATATAATTTAAGAAATACCGGATGGTTAAAACCTTTTGTTATTGGATTTGTTTGGGCAGGATGCGTAACCGTTTATCCGGTTATGTATTATTCAATTGCAACAGATACAATTTATCAAATAACTTTTTTTGGATTTTTATTATTCACCAAAAATTTTATGTTCATCTCTGTTTTAGGTATCATGTTCGATATAAAGGATTATGCAGCCGATCATAACCGGGAATTGAAAACATTTGTAGTTAGAGTTGGATTAAGAAAAACTATTTTTTTCATTATGCTTCCCTTATGCATCATGGGTTTGGGAACATTTATGATATATGCAATAAGCAGAAATTTTCCATTATTCCGCATTCTCATTAACACCATTCCGTTCATCTTGTTAATAATTGTTGCGTATTCAATGTATCGTCGTAAAACTATTCTCTATTATCTTGCAATCATTGACGGGCTGATGCTGGTAAAAGCTATTTGCGGCAGCATGGGTATTCTTCTTATAAAATAAATTTATGGCACAAACAAAAAAATCAAAAGCAAAAACAAAATCTGTTTTAACTGAAACATCTTATCAGTTTTTAAAAAATTATATTAATACACCATCGCCTGTTGGTTTTGAAAGCGGCGGACAAAAAATTTGGTTAGAATATATCAAACCATTTGTAGATACACATTTCAGCGATCCTTACGGAACTGCTGTTGGTGTTATTAATCCAACTGCACCTTTTAAAGTTGTGATCGAAGCACATGCCGATGAGATCAGTTGGTTTGTAAATTATATTACCGATCAGGGATTAATTTATTTAAAAAGAAATGGTGGTGTAGATCATCAAATTGCGCCTGCAAAACGTGTATTGATTCATGGAAAAAAAGGAACAGTGAAAGCTGTGTTTGGTTGGCCTGCTATTCATACACGCATGAGTAATCCCGAACAAAAAGAACCAAATCCTAAAACTGATAACTTGTTTTTAGATTGTGGTGCTCGTACAAAAAAAGAAGTGGAAGCATTGGGAATCCATATTGGCTCTGTTGTTACTTATGAAGAAGGTTATGATGAATTGGCTTATGATTATTTAATTGGACGTGCATTCGATAATCGCATTGGTGGTTTTATGATTGCTGAAGTGGCACGCTTATTAAAACAGAACAATAAAAAATTACCATTCGGTTTATATATTGTAAATGCAGTGCAGGAAGAAATTGGATTGCGTGGTGCTGAAATGATTGCACGCCGCATTAAACCCGATGTTGCCATCATCACCGATGTTACACACGATACACAAACACCAATGATCAGTAAAATTATTGAAGGTGATGTTGCTTGTGGTAAAGGACCATCTCCT
>CAILAF010000626.1 GCA_903832075.1 uncultured Chitinophagaceae bacterium | reverse complement strand
GACCAATAGATTTTGAAGTTGTAAAAATTATTAGAAGAAGTGTAGCAAAAGAAGAAGTAGCCCCTAATCCAAGTCTTCAAAAAATAAAAATGAATCAAGAATATGGTAATTTAATTCTTACAGATGATGATTAGCTTGTGCAGATTTGATTAGATAAATTATTAACTTCACAAAAAATATATTTTATGAATAAATTTTTCAAAATAAATATGTGGGCAACTTTTGTTCTAAGTTTTCTGTGTACATTTTTTGCTGCTTATAAAATGGCTAAAGACGGAATGCCAAAAGCACATCCATATTTTATCATGAGTTTACTTTTATTTATTAGTGCTGTAATTATGTTATTCTTGGTAATATTAAAAAGCAAGCAACATGTAATTAGTAATAGTAAATGATTAAATAATTAATTGCACTACTAAAAAAATCTGTCAACATTAAATTTGTAACAATGTTGGCAGATTTTATTTTAATATCCATTCAACTTCACCCCAAACAAAACTTTCCTGTAAAGCATTCGCTACAATCAATTCTCCGTTTTCATTTACACTTTTAATGGTGCAATTAAAAGCTGCGTTCTTTTTTTTCAATCGTACAATTTCGTTTCGTTTATATAGATGTTTATTATACGTTTCAATTATTTTTTTTGCTTTTCCTTTTTTTAATAATTGATAATTCTTTTCCAAATAAGTGCACAACTCTTTTGCTAATGTAATGGTATCAAAATTTTTTCCGGTAATTTGTTTTAATGAAACCGGATTAATTAATTGCTTTGGAAAACTTGTTTGATTTATATTAATGCCAACTCCTACAATTGCATATTGCCAATGTTTACCCTTAATAATATTCTCAATTAAAATTCCGCCTGCCTTCCTGTCACGCCAATACAAATCGTTTGGCCATTTTATTTTGGTTTCATCGCTTGCATATTTGCTGAAAAATTCTTGAACCGTAACCGCAATCATTGCATTAAATGGAAACTGCTGAAGCGTTGATAAGAAAGATGTATCCAATATAATAGAAAGAATGATGTTTTTGCCTGGCTCATCATTCCATTGTTTACCTCGTTGTCCTTTGCCAGACGTTTGGTGATGGGCAAAGAATGCATCGCCATGAGCAGCCAAATTTGCTTTTAATTTGTCTGCGGCATAGATATTGGTACTCGATACCGATAATAATTCGGTAAAATGCTTACCAATCATATTAATGGTTGAACTTGATGGCAAAGAATTATTACTTTTGGCGAAGATAGAGAAGGAAGATGTTTGGATGTGATAAGATTTTAATCTGTTCGTAAAAACATTTTTCTTTTAAACAAAATTATTCACGAAAAATTAGATTAATTATTGGCACCTCTTTCCGTTTTAAATAGCCGTAAAAAAAACACAATATCACGGCTTAATAGAAATTCTAAGATATTCAAAACAATTATCAAATCCATTCAAGATAAAAAAGGAGAGCATATTGTGAGTTTGGATTTGCGTAAAGTACATGAAGCTGTTGCAGATTTTTTTATTATCTGCTCTGCCAAAAGTACAACACAAGTAAGAGCGATTAGTGATTTTATAGAAGAACAAGTACAATTGCATTGTGACGAGAAACCATATAAACATGAAGGTAAGCAAGCGTTTCAATGGGTATTGATAGATTATGTAAATATTGTGGTGCACATCATGCATCCCGAAACAAGAAAATTTTATAAGTTAGAAGATTTATGGAACGATGCAATTTTAACAGGACATGATGAGTAATGTTAAATTGTATAATAGTGAACATTTATAATATTGGAACATTATTAATTTGAAGCAATCGAAGTAAAACAAATATGGCACAAGAAGATAAACAACCAAAATTCCCTTTTATAGATAAAGGAACAGATGATAAGCCTTCGCGTAAAGGACCTAAGTTCAGCATTTATTGGATATACCTTATCATTTTCGCTATTCTTATTGGCTCAACATGGTTAAAATTTCCTGCTGATACATTTAAAACTACTGAGCAAGAATTTAAACAAAATATGTTGGCTGAAGGTGATGTTTTAAAAATTGATAAGATCACTAATAAAAAAACTGTTCGTGTTTATATAAAAGCTGAAAGCATTGGCAAAAGTAATTATTCAAAGAAAATAAATAAAAAGATTGATCCTGCTTCTGTGAAAGATGTTCCATTATTTGAATTTGAAGTAACTGATTGGGAAAGTTTTAATAGAGGCATGGAAAATTTTTATAAAGACCATCCTCAAATTACCGAAGTAAGTGCCAACGCACATGATGATCCTGATTGGTTAGGTCCAATATTTAATTCAGTACTTACTTTGGTTTTAATAATTGGTGCATGGATTTTATTAATGCGCAAAATGGGTGGTGGCGCAGGTGGTGGCGGTGGCCCGGGTGGTATATTCAATATTGGAAAATCAAAAGCTACATTATTCGATAAAAGTGCTAAAGTAAATATCACATTTACAGATGTTGCAGGATTAGACGAAGCAAAAGTTGAAGTGATGGAAATTGTTGACTTCTTAAAAAGTCCAAAAAAATATACAGCACTCGGTGGTAAAATTCCTAAAGGCGCTTTATTGATTGGCCCTCCGGGAACAGGTAAAACATTATTAGCAAAAGCAGTTGCAGGCGAAGCGCAAGTTCCATTCTTTAGTTTAAGTGGAAGTGATTTTGTTGAAATGTTTGTTGGTGTTGGTGCAAGCCGTGTTCGTGATTTGTTTAAACAAGCAAGAGAAAAAGCACCATGTATAATTTTTATTGATGAAATTGATGCAATAGGAAGGGCTCGTGGAAGAAACGCTATCATGAGTAATGATGAAAGAGAAAATACTTTGAATCAATTGTTGGTTGAGATGGATGGTTTTGGCGGAGATACCGGTATTATAATTCTTGCAGCAACAAACAGACCTGATGTATTAGACAGTGCATTATTAAGACCCGGAAGATTTGATCGTCAAATATCAATTGATAAACCAGATGTAAAAGGAAGAGAAGAAATTTTTAAAGTGCATTTGACGCCAATTAAAATTTCCGAAACATTAGATATATATAGATTGGCAGAACAAACACCCGGATTTGCCGGTGCTGATATTGCCAATGTTTGTAACGAAGCAGCATTAATTGCAGCAAGAAAAGATAAAGCTGCTGTTGATATGAGCGACTTTCAAGATGCAATTGACAGAGTGATTGGTGGATTAGAAAAGAAAAATAAAATCATCGCTCCTTACGAAAAAGAAGTAATCGCTTATCACGAAGCCGGTCATGCAATTTGTGGTTGGTTTTTGGAACATGCTTATCCATTATTAAAAGTTACTATTGTTCCAAGAGGCACAGCAGCATTGGGCTATGCTCAATACACTCCTAAAGAACAATACTTATATAACACCGATCAATTAATGGATCAAATTTGTATGACATTAGGTGGTCGTGCTGCTGAACAAATTTTCTTTGGTAAAATTTCTACCGGTGCATCAAACGATCTTCAACAAATTACGCGTATTGCTTATAGCATGGTAACTGCATACGGGATGAATAAAAAAATTGGTAATGTAAGTTTCTATGATCCTTCACAAGAACAAACTTTTACAAAACCATTTAGTGAGGAAACAGGAAAAATTATTGATGAAGAAGTAAGAGGAATTATTGATGACGCTTATCAACGCACATTAACATTATTGACCGAGAAAAAACCAGAAGTTGAAAAATTAGCGAAGGAATTATTAGATAAAGAAGTTTTACATAAAAGTGATGTTGAAGCGTTGATTGGTAAACGTCCTTATGAAGAGAAAAAAATTTTAGAAGATATTGAAATTGATCCGATAGGTGGCGTGCCACCGGCTGATATTGTTTCGCCAATTGTTGATGATCAAGTTCAACTAAATAAAACTGAAGAATAAATTTTTATTTTTGATGTGATGGCAAATACAGCAAAAGAAAATATTTTAAAAAAAATAAAACAGGCATTGTCAAAACCAATGCCTGTTCCTTTTCCTCAAAGCGAGGCAAACGATTCTGTTTTTCAATCTTCGCAACAAGAATTAGAAGTTGAGTTTGCAGAAAATTTTTCTAAACTATTGGGGCGATTTTCTTTTTGTGCCAATCACAATGAATTGGTTGAACAATTGAATGCATTAATTGCATCACGTAAATGGGAGAATATTTATTGTGTTGAAGATGCGTTGAAAAAAAATTTATCTGATCATCAATTTAATATTTCTTATTCAAATAATCTACACGATTGCAATGCATCAATAACTTCATGTGAAATATTAGTGGCAAGAACCGGATCAATCATGATGAGTGCTGCTCAACAAAGTGGCAGAACAACCAGTGTGTATGCGCCTGTGCATATTTGCATTGCTTACTCCAATCAATTGGTTTATGATATTAAAGATGCTTTACAATTAATGAAAGAAAAATATGCAGGAGCATTTCCTTCTTTAATAACACTGGCAACGGGTCCCAGCCGAACTGCAGATATTGAAAAAACATTGGTAGTTGGTGTTCACGGACCGAAAGAAGTATTTTGTTTTTTAGTTGAATCTGCATAACGATCATGTATTTTTTATCTTTACATAATGTTATTGAACAATCATAAAAAAATATATTTCCTTTCTGACTTTCATTTAGGTGCACCCGATTATGCATCAAGTTTGGTGCGAGAAAAAAAGATTGTTTCTTTTTTGGATACCATTAAAAATGAAGCGGAACAAATTTTTATTGTTGGGGATATTTTTGATTTTTGGTATGAATATAAAAAAGTAGTTCCTAAGGGATATGTTAGATTATTGGGAAAATTAGCCGAATTAACTGATGCAGGGATTGCGATTCATTTTTTTGTTGGCAATCATGATATGTGGATGAAAAATTATTTTCAAAACGAATTAAATATCTCTGTTTATTTCGAACCAAAAGTTTTTACAATCAATCAAAAGAAATTTTTTATCGGTCATGGCGATGGATTAGGCCCAAGTGATCATGGATATAAATTCATTAAAAAAATATTTCGCAATAAATTTTGTCAATGGTTATTTGGTCAGTTGCATCCCACGCTGGGTATAGGTTTGGCAAATTACTTCAGCAGAAAAAGCAGAGAAAAAACCGGAACAAGCGATGAACATTTTCTGGGAGAAGATAAAGAATGGCTGATTGTTTATTGCAAAGAAATTTTACAAAAAGAACATTTTGATTATTTTATTTTTGGTCATCGCCATTATCCGATTGATTTTAGATTGAATGATACAAGTCGTTATATAAATTTGGGTGATTGGATCCGTAATTTTAGTTATGCTGCATTTGACGGTAATGATATTGAATTAAAAAAATGGAAAGAATAGTTATTGCTATGAAAGAAATCCTGCATTATACTTTTTTAGATAATACTGTTGCAGCATATTTATATGTTATCGGAACGATTGTTCTTATTTTTATTATAAAAAGATTACTCTCAAAATTTTTAGCAAGTAAATTATTAGGCGTAATTACCAAACAAAAATCTGCCAAGCGCTCTGCTTTTTTGCATTTGGTAATTAAACCCATCGAAAAGTTTTTGTTGGTATTTATTACTTATACAGCGTTAGACAGATTGTATTTTCCAAATGATTTAAAGATTAAATTTTTTCATGAACACATTTCAACGGAATATATTGTAAACATTATTGCCATTACAATTATCGTTGTAGTGTTCATTCGATTATGCATTCGCATATTAGAGTTTATTGCTCAAATTTTGAAAGAGAAAGCGAGTTTAGCTAATGATAAATCTAATCCTCAGCTTATTGTTTTCTTCAATGATTTTTTTAAAGTAGTATTGATTATCATCGGTGTTTTGCTGGTAATAAAATTTGGATTTGATAAAAACATTACCACCGTTCTTACTGGATTAAGTATTGTAGGAGCTGCAGTGGCGTTGAGTATGCGGGAAAGTCTTGAAAATTTAATTGCATCTTTTATTATATTTTTTGATAAGCCATTCATAACCGGTGATACAGTTAAAGTTCAAAATTTTACAGGTGTGATTGAAAAGATTGGATTAAGAAGCACACGCATTAGAACCGAACAAAAAACATTTATTACCGTTCCCAATAAACAAATGGTTGATACCATCATTGATAATATCTCTTTACGTACAGAAAGAAAAGTGGAATTGAAATTGGAATTAGCTTTATCAACTTCCGCTCAGCAATTAAAAGAATTATCTGATGCAATAAAAAATTTATTACTGCAGGAAGTGAATGTTGAAATGTATTATGTGTATTTAATGGATACCGGAAAAACGGCGCATAT
>CAILAF010000625.1 GCA_903832075.1 uncultured Chitinophagaceae bacterium | reverse complement strand
CAGAAAATTACAACAAAAAAGCAGTAACTAATTGTTACTGCTTTTATTGATGTAAATGAATGTTATTTTGATTGAATAATATTTTTAGTAAGCCATTGTCCCATCACGTCCAATACTTCAAGTGAAAATGTTTCTTCCAATTCTCCGTATTCATTCACGGTGCATTTAGTGCAATGTTGAAATAAATGATTCAGTCCCGGAAATATTTTTACAGTTACATTTTTATTGCCCGCTTTTTTTAATGATGCAGCAATGGCTGTTGTGTTTTGTTCAGCATACACTTGAATATCTTTTTCGCCATTCAATGCCAGCACCGGACATCTTACTTTACTCCAGAATTGATTGGGTTCTGTTGCAATAAAATATTTAAGCCATGTTTGTAATTCAGGTTTTACTTGTGCATTGGCATATAATTCGGGTGTAGCTGATTTTGCATTTAATGGAATTAAAATACTGTCGGGCAATGCTGACTTCCAATCAGCAAATACTTTTTTTGCTTTCTCTAAAATAAGTGAATCTGTTTCGTTTGAATGATCATGAATCGTTTGTAATGTTTGTTTGGTTAGTGAATAAAATGCATCGAATGCTGAATTGCTTACTAAAGGTTTTAAAACATCGGTTTGTTGTTTTAATAAAATTTCTGCACCTGAAACTCCTGTTCCTGCTAATGAAATAATAAATGCTAATTGATTCCATTTAGAATAAACAATCGGTGCAATAAAACCACCTTCGCTATGGCCAATTACACCAATTTTATTTTTATTTATTTCTTTTCTTGTTAATAAATATTGAATGCTTGCCATTACATCATTTGCATAATCTGCACTTGTTGCATGAATAACATCGCCTTTTGATTTTCCTTTTGTTCTATCATCAACTCGCAAAATAGCGATTCCGTTTTTTGTCAAATAATCTGCAATTACAGCAAAAGGTTTATGCTCAAAAATATTTTCATCTCTATCTTGTAATCCACTGCCAGTAATCATTACAGCCACTGCGAAAGGTCCGCCCGTTTTTGGATAAGTTAATGTTGCACCCAAATGAACCGTTTTATCAGCATTATCATATTCAACACTGTCAATAATATAATTGAATGGTGGCTTTGGCGTTTGAGGTCTATTTAATCCTGTTTCTTTTAAAACATGTTTCAGATTTAAAGGAATATTATATCCTCTTTGACTAAATATTCCTTTAAGTGATTCATTATTTTCAAATTGAGATTTATATATTGATCCTGCAAGTTTAGATTCAATAATTAAACTATCATTATTTACTATTACATTGCTGCAAGGAATTCCTTTTGCATTTTGATCCGGACTATCCATTATTGCTTTATAACCTACATCAGTTTTGTCAATATGAAAAACAATTCTAATTGATATGGAACCAGTATTTAGTTTCCCTTCCCAAATTCCTGTTGGATCATTTTGTGCATAAATTTTTGAACAAAAAAATAATAGTGTACAAAAAAATATTTTATTCATAATAATTATTTATTGTGTTTTTTAAAATAGATGAATGAATAGATGACAGGAATTAATGCAATGATTAAAGTTATTGACAGGAATATAATAAATCCAATTTTATACGGCAGCAATAAAGTTGAAATGGTAATGATGATTCCCCCAACAAACCACATTTTGCCACCTAATTGATGTGTTGCTCTCCAAGTTTCAGGATCTTCTAATGTCCACGGTGTGCGGATTCCAACAAAATAATTTGATTTGATACTATGCATTAGGTTGCCGAGGTAAGCGAAAAATAATCCAAATAGTGGGAACATAAATTTATGAAAAGTAAAACTTCCTGTAATAGCAGAATTAATAATGAATAACTCTAAAGCGGAAAGAAATATTACCAGCAAAAAAGAAATTTTCTTAAATGTATCAGCCGAGTATCCTGCTGTTTTTTTAGGATCAATTTTGGGTAGATATTTAATAAGAAAATATATACCAATTGTAAGAGCGCTTAGTAAAACAATTGGCCAAATCATTTCTCCTTTATCGCCAAACCTGTCAGGCTTTCCATCAATACCAAAATGCAAGGCTACAATTTGCGGTAATGAAGAATAAATTTTTATAAAATAAATGATGGGCAATAGCCAAATAATGAGTGCAGCAAAATCTGCTAAATTTTTCTTTATCATTTTTTATTTTTTCTTTTAGTGGAGAATTGCATTAACCATTTCATCATTTCATCCATCACTGTTGTGTTAATAGAGTAAAAAATAAATTGTCCTTCCTTTACTGCCACAACTAATTCTGCTTGTTTCAGTAAATCTAAGTGATGAGAAATACTGGGTTTGGAAATGTTAAATTGATCGGCTATTTCCCCGGCAGTCATATCTTTCTTCTTCAGCATTTCTAAAATGCTTCGACGTGTAGGATCGTTCAACGCTTTAAATAAGTTGTTCACCGATTTAGTTATTTATATATTTAGACAAATGTCTAAATAATATTTTATTTCACCTAATTTTTCTTTTAACTCGCCGTTTGTATAAACCTTTCATACCGTTTTTACACTTTACATTACCAGTGCAGGTTTTGTATTTTTATTAAAAAATGTCTTATAACCCTTTACAGCATTGAATTCTATTGACTGGTTTATTTTCTTTAACAATTTCTTTAACACCATTCATACCAAAGAACAGGTAGTGCATGTAACTAATTGCAATGTGCTTCGTCTACCATTTGTGCGTTTCTATTTTTGATAAGAAAATAAAAAAAACGGAAAAAATATCTTAATCTTTAAATTTTTAGTCATGAAAAAAATTTTTCTTGCTGCATTACTGGCAGTATCAATCGGGACGAGTGCATTTTCGGCATCTGCGAAAAATGTAAATGATCCTATTCGCGACCAATTTGCAGCTGCATTTGATAATGCTCAAAATGTAACATGGATAAATGAAAACGATTTTGTTGTAGCCACTTTTACCATTGACGGCAATCAAATGAAAGCATTCTATAATTATGATGGTGATTTTATAGGAACCAGTAAAGTATTTGCTTTTGACAAACTTCCTAAAAATGGATTAACCTCTATTATGCAAAAATATCCTTATCCTCCTTATAAGTTGCAAGAGTGTATTGAGTTTGTTAATGCTGATGGAGAAAAAAATTATTTTGTTTCTTTTGAAAAAGATAATCAAATGTTAGTGCTTCAAATTTATACTGAAGGCAGCGTTCAATTATTTGTGAAAGAATAAATAGTTGGTTATAGTTTCATTTAGTAAGCTAAAGTTCGTTATTTAGTAACGAACTTTTTTTATTAATGCAAGGATGTGTAAATAATAAAACAATGTTTCTGTGTTAGAACGGTTAAAAAAATTACTTTTGCCCGCATTAAACCAATTAATATGAACAAAGGTCCGGTTTCTCAATTTATAGAACATCATTATCGTCACTTTAATTCAGCTGCATTAATGGATGCAGCCAAAGCATATGAAACACATTTAAATGATGGTGGTAAGATGATGATCACTTTAGCCGGTGCCATGAGTACTGCTGAATTAGGAATTTCATTGGCTGAAATGATTCGTCAGGATAAAGTGCAAATCATCAGTTGCACCGGTGCTAATTTGGAAGAAGATGTAATGAATTTAGTTGCACATTCTCATTATAAACGTGTTCCAAATTATCGCGATTTAACGCCGCAAGAAGAATGGGATTTATTAGAACATCATTATAATCGTGTTACCGATACTTGTATTCCTGAAGAAGAAGCTTTTCGTCGCTTACAAAAACACTTGGTTAAACAATGGAAAGATGCAGAAGCAAAAGGTGAAAGATTTTTTCCGCATGAATTTTTATACAAAACAGTTTTAAGCGGCGAACTAAAACAATATTATGAGATTGATGCAAAAGATAGTTGGATCATTGCAGCAGCTGAAAAAAATATTCCAATTATTGTTCCGGGTTGGGAAGATAGTACGACCGGAAATATTTTTGCGAGTTATGTTATCAAAAAAGAATTAAAAGCAAGCACCGTAAAAAGTGGTATTGAATACATGGTTTATTTGACTGAATGGTATCGTGCAAATAGTGGCGGTAAAGGAGTTGGTTTCTTTCAGATTGGCGGTGGTATTGCCGGAGATTTTCCAATTTGCGTAGTGCCAATGATGTATCAAGATTTAGAATGGCATGATGTTCCGTTCTGGAGTTATTTCTGTCAAATAAGCGACAGCACTACATCTTACGGTTCTTACAGCGGTGCAGTTCCAAATGAAAAAATTACCTGGGGCAAATTAGATATTCATACTCCAAAATTTATTGTGGAGAGCGATGCAACCATTGTTGCACCTTTAATGTTTGCATGGATTTTGGGATGGTAATGCAATTTAAGATGTAATATTTTTGATTTAATATTTAAAGGCTTTGAATTTTTTCAAAGTCTTTTTTGTTACAAACTTTGAGTAAAAATTTAGCTGCGGTTGTCTCAATTATTTCAGTGAAAGAATTGCTCACTTTTACGCTTTGTTCTCTATTCAAGAAAATAAAAAGCCCCATCATTAATGATGGGGCAATAAAAAAATCTATTGTCAATTTTTTAAATTATCTCGCTGGCATATTCAAAGGCGTATCGCGTTTCAACATATTATCTCTGTTGGCCATTTCCCATCCGGTATAAAATACTAACTGCACACGTTTAGCCATCAAATCAAAATTAATTTTTTCAATGGTATCTGTTGGTTTATGATAATCAGCTTGTAACATACCATCATAGAAAAATAAAATAGGAACTCCTTTGCGTGCAAAATTATAATGATCGCTGCGATAATAAATTCTGTTCTGATCATTTGGATCATCAAATCTGTAATCCAATGTTAGCTTAGTGTACTTATTATTTGCCCCTTCATTAATAATTGGTAATTCGCTGCTTAATTTATCATGACCAATTACATAAATATAATTCAATGTATCTGGTAATTTACGTTCAGTATCTACTCTTCCGTCCATATCAGTATTCAAATCAACTGTTGTTTTATCTAAAGGATAAATGGGATGTTCAGAATAATATTGAGAACCCCATAAACCTTTTTCTTCACCGCTAACTGTCATGAAGACAATTGTTCTGCGCGGCTTGTAACCCTTTCTGGCTGCGGTTGTGAAGGCTTCTGCCATTTGTAAAACAGAAGTTGTACCGGAACCATCATCATCAGCACCATAATAAATAACATCACCACGTTTTCCTAAATGATCATAATGACCAGTTAAGAAAACATACTCATCTTTTTTATCAGTGCCCGGTAAAACACCTAAAACATTACTACTTTCTAAATCGGTAGTTATTTTATTAGCAACGATTTTTATTTCTGAAACATAAATACCTTTAGGCACTTCTTTAAATTGTGCGGTTGACATTTTAAATGTTCTTCCTAATAATGCAGATGCAACTTCTTCGGAAACTGTTGCTGTTAAAAATGAATTTGTATTTGTTGCTTTATTCAAATACATATTTCCTTTGGTAGCTGTTGGAGTTTTTTTAGGAAAATCTTTTGAGATAACAATTAAACCAATTGCTCCTCTTGTTCTTGCTGCTGTTGCTTTTGCATTCGCAGAACCAGGTCCGCCAAAACCTCTTCTACCTTGTTGTGGTGCTTGTGGTGCTGCATAATTATCGGGCAATCCATCTAATACAATAACAATTTTTCCTTTTACATCTAAGTTTGAAAAATCATTGATTTGTTTTGCTGAATCAATTAAACCATATCCTGCAAATACAAGATTATTAAAAGTCCAATCACCACTTGATAAATTTTGTAAAGAGAAATTATAATCTTTATCCCATTCAAAAACTTTTCCATTCACTTGAAATTTTTTATCAGTTAATTCATCCTGATAAACCGGATAAACTTGTTGATAGCTTTCTCCATTGCCGGGCTTCAATCCAAATTTTTTAAATTGATCTTCAATATAAGCAGCAGCACGTTTTTGTCCGGGTGTTGCTGTTTCTCTTCCTTCCATTTCTGCACTGGCAATAACAGATAATTTTTCTTTTAAACCTTGCGGAGTAATTAAGTTTGCAAATTTTGTGGCAGCTTCTTCCTTTTGTGCAAATGCAGTGCTAACGGCAAAGCACATACTTAAGAATAATAATCGTTTCATTGTATTTATTAATTGAATTATGAACAAGCAATTTTATTAACGCGATTGGCATGACGACCACCTTCGAATGGAGTGGTCATAAAAATTTCTATCATTTGTTGTGCCAATGCCAATGCAACAAATCTTGCAGGAATACAAATAACATTTGCATCGTTATGTTGACGAATTAATTTAGCAACATCATCTTCCCAACTTAATCCTGCACGAATTTGTTGATGTTTGTTTGCAGTGATGGCAACGCCATTGGCGCTGCCGCAAAATAAAATACCAAAAGCAGTTTCATTATTTTCAACGCTTGAAGCAACAGGATGTGCAAAATCAGGATAGTCAACAGATGCAGAAGAATCTGTTCCAAAATCTTTTACCTGCAAGCCTTTATCAGTCAACCATTTTTTGATGGCTTCTTTATATTCAAAGCCAGCATGATCGCTACCAATAGCAATGGGTTTTGTAATATCAAATACAATATCCATTATTAATAATTTGCCCGAATGTAATTAAAGAAAAGTAAGAACAAACAATTTAGTGTATGAATGGATGAAAAGTAATTCTATTATTCTTCTAATAATGGTAACTCAATGGTCAACGTTGTGCCCTGTTCTTCTATACTTTTAATGTTTAATTCGCCACGATTAAAACCTATTAGTTGTTTAACTAAAAATAATCCGATACCTAAACCTTGTTGGGAAAATCTTTTGCTATTGAATTGTTTAAATGCACCAATCTCTTCAATATTATTAATATTAAAACCTGAACCTTGATCTATAATTTCAAAAACATATTTTTCTTCTTTTCTATTTCCTTTTACTGCAACTTTTTGTCCGGCTTTAGAAAATTTTAAAGCATTATCTGTTACTTCAATCATTACACGCAATAAATATTCAAAACTAATTCCAAGATCGGTTACATTATTAAATTCAATAGTTATATCATCTGCACGATTATAAATTTGATGAGCGATGATAGATAATTCGTCTTTTATTTTTGTTTGCCATGAAGATGCTTGTCCACCCGTAAACATTGTTTCTAATTCGGTATGCACTTGTGCTCTCTTCAATTCTTCATACAACATTAAATTAGAAAGCACATGATTTAAACGAATAGCAGATTTTAAAGTGGAGATCAATAAATCTTGAACTTGTTTTTCGCTGAAAGATTTTCTTGCCGATACCAATAAATTCAATGCACCAACCATGCCACTTAATGGTGTATTGAATTGATGATAATAATTGGAAAAAACAGATGTATCTAATTCGTGTTTAACTTTAGAATATTGTGTATTTAATTTTTCGTGGCGTTTTAGTCTTGCTTCAATGGCACTCATCAATTCCTTTGCTGTAAAGGGTTTGCTTATATAATCATCAGCGCCCATTTCCATGCCATGACGTAAATCTTGCTTATCAACTTTTGCTGTTAAAAAAATAAAAGGAACATTTTGAATATTAGATGATTTACGAATTTGCTCCAATACTTTAAAGCCATCAACCTTTGGCATCATTACATCGCACAAAATTAAATTTGGTCTAAAATCAATTGCTTCCAAAATTCCTTGTTTGCCATTGGTTGCAGTTCTAACAGTATAACCTTTCGCTTCCAACAATTCTTGTATGTTTTCGCGAATGTTATTTTCATCTTCAATGACAAGTATTTTAATTTTGGTTTGCATTTGTATCAATGTTGTTTTTTAAAGGTAATGAAATTGTAACGGTGGTTCCTTTGTTCAATTCACTCATGACAAAAATTTGACCTTGATGTTCATCAATAAAATCTTTTACGATTGAAAGACCTAAACCTGTTCCTTGAATATCGGTTGAATTACTAGCACGATAAAATGGTTGAAACAAATTACTTAAATCGTTTTCCGGAATACCAATTCCTTGATCTGTTATAGAAATATTTACCGATTCGTATTCAAATTTAATTTTTAAATGAATATTACCAGATTCAGAATATTTGTAACAATTGCTGAGAATGTTTTCTAATGAATGATGCAATAATTTAGGATCAAACGCTACTAATTGTTTTTTTCCTTCAACTATAAATATTATTTTTCTTTCATCAGGATAGCGAGCATTATATTTATTTTCAATTAGATTACCGCAAAAATCAACAAGGTCAAGTGTTTGCGGATGAAAGGGAGTTCTTTTAGCATCCGAACGACCTAATAATAAAACATCATTCATTAAATCCTGCAATCTGGCAACTTCAATTTCAATTCTTTTAAAATGTTTTTCAAAAGGTTTTCTTTTTTCGTCAGAAAAATCTTCTAAATACATATTCATAATTTCAACACCGCTTTGTATAACAGTAAGTGGTGTGCGGAATTGATGAGATGCCGTTGAAATAAATGAAGAACGTAATTCATTTAACTCTCTTTCTTTTTGTAATGCTTTTTCCAGATCGTGCATTAAACGTTCGCGTTCTGATGTATCACGTAATACGCACAATAAATATTTTTTGTTTTTGAAAGTATAGATTACTGTTGAAAATTCAAAAGGAACAAATAAGATATCTCCTTTGGTCGGCAATAACACAGGCTGGCTGGTTGCTTCTGCAGTGCTTTTGCTGGCATGTTTTAATAACTGTAAAAATAATTTTCTTTTAGTTAATGGCCATTTTTTAAATGATTGCCCTTCCCATTCTTTCTTTTTATATCCCAGTGTTTCAATAGAATTATTCACATTTTCAATAATCCCTTTTTCAATATCAATGGTAAAAATAATTTCGCGTAAACTGTTGAATATAGTATTCAACTTTTCATAATGCAGTTGCAATTCAATTTCTGAAAACGATGACGGTGGTATAAATTCTTCAATTGACATAAAGCTGAAGATTTATGATAGAGATAATTGATGATTGATCATTATCTCAATATTTTCATTTTTACCATTTCAATTCTTGTATCGCTTACATTTAAAATATCGAATTGGTAAGAATCAATGATGATGCGCTCTTTAGGTTTTGGAATGGTTTCGTGTTCATTAATAATATAGCCGCTTAATGTTTCAGATTCATCTTCCGGAAAATTCAATTCATATTTTTCTCTTAAATAATCCAATTCCAATCTTCCGCTAAAAATAAATTCACCATCGGCTAATTGTTTTTCTTCAAACTCTTCAGTATCATATTCATCTTTTATTTCTCCAAAAATTTCTTCCAATAAATCTTCCATGGTAACAATACCTGCAGTGCCACCAAATTCATCAACCACCCATGCAATGCTTTTTCTTTCTTTGGCAAAACGATTAATTAAATCTGCTGCATTCATACTTTCGGGAACAGCAGAAATGGGCAATAACATATCTTTTACAGAAGAAGGATTTTTAAACAAATCTAATTGATGAATATAACCTTGAATATCATCAATCGTATCATTAAAAACTACCAACTTACTTAATTGCGTACTGATAAAATGTTGTTTAACTTCTTCGATGGGCGTATGTAATTCAACAGCTTCTATTTCGGTTCGTGGTACTAAACATTGACGAATTTTTACAGTTGGTAAACTCAATGCATTCTCAAATAATTCTTTATTCAATTCCGGATTTTCTTCAGCTTGTTCTTTTGTTTGCTTATAGAAATGTTCTAAATCAATATTTGTAAAAATTTCACTTTCATTTTTTAAATGAACATTGAATAGATATTTTAATATCCATTGAGAAACTGAAACAAAAAATCCGGCCAATGGTTGAAATATGTTATGAAAAAACTCTGCAACAGGTGCAAATGTTGCAAGTAAAACATCATTCTTTGCTTTGAAAATAGCTTTGGGAAAAAATTCTCCGAAAACAACAACTACAATTGTTGATAAAAAAGTATCAACTACTAATTTTAGATATTCGTTATGAATTTGTAATGGATTCCATGCGATGCTTTTTAAAAATTCATCAAACAATAATCCATACACAACTAAAAAAATATTTAAGCCAACTAAACAAGTACCAATGAATTTTGCAGGTTCATCAAAAAAACGACTTAAAATAATACCGCTTGATTTTCCTTGTTTTTTCTTCAGTTCAACACCTAATCTGTTTGCACTTACAAAAGCAATTTCGTAACCGGCAAAAAAACCGATGAAAACAAGTGTAATGCCAATCCACAAAAGCGTATAGAGTTCAGACATAGAACGAATGTAATAAAAAAGCATGCATATTCAATACTGTGTGGAAACTGCGTAACAAAGTTAAAACATACTCACTTGTTTAAATCTTACATCAAATCTATTTTAGGTTTGTTCTGTAAAATAATTTCTATCTGCTCATTTACTTCCGGCGTTAATAATTTTACAACATCTAATGCTTCTAAATTTTCAATCAATTGTTCTTTTTTAGTTGCACCGAGAATGGCTGTTGTAACATTTGGATTTTGAATACACCATGCAATACTTAATGCAGATAGTTTTACATTTAATTTATTTGATAGTGCACTTAATTTTTTTACTTTTTCTAATTTATCTTCTTGCATCCATCTATCTTTTAACCAATCAAATCCTTTGATTGATAAACGCGAATCTGCTGGAATTTCGTTATTGTATTTTCCTGTTAAGAAGCCTGCTGCCAAAGGACTCCAGATGGTTGTGCCTAATCCAACATTTTTAAAAACAGGTAAATAATCTTGTTCCATTTTAAAACGTTCAAACATATTGTATTGCGGTTGTTCCATTACCGGAGCAATTAATTTATATTCATGTGCTACTCTATGCGCTTCCATAATTTCTGCAGCACTCCACATACTTGTTCCCCAGTATAAAATTTTTCCTTGTTGAATTAATGTGTTCATTGTCCAAACAACTTCTTCAATTGGAACACTAGTATCAGGTCTATGGCAAAAAAACAAATCCAAATAATCAACTTGTAAACGTTGCAATGCTTCGTTACATGCTTCAGTTAAATGTTTGCGGCTTAATCCTGTTTGATTGGGCTTATTATTATTTCCTCTCCATCCAAAAAAAGCTTTCGATGAAACAACATAAGAAGTTCTATCCCAATTTTTCTTTTTCAAAACTCTTCCCATCATCTTTTCGCTTTCACCCAATGCATAAACTTCTGCATTGTCAAAAAAATTGATGCCATTATCATAAGCAATGCCCATTAATTCATCGGCAATGCCATCGTTAATTTGTTTATGAAAAGTTACCCAACTTCCAAAACTTAAAACACTTAATTGTAATCCGGAGTTACCCATTTTTCTGTATTCCATAAAATTATTTTTTGATAAAGTTATAATTGATGATGAATGACTTTTTATTGACCGCTATCTTTTACATTAATGAAACTTTCAAAACCGTTATAGATTTTACCTACTTTTTTAAAGCTGATATTTTTAAAATTTTGATCAGACAACATACCTTCTGATGCATAAATTTTTTGAATGGGTTTATTTGGATCGTGCTGACTCATCACTACGGGTTTGTCTGTATAAAATTGTTCTTTATCTTGATCCCAATACAATTCATTGCACCATAAAGTATCTTTTCTGATATTGAAGACAATGACACTATCGCGAAGAAAAATTTTATTACTGTTCTCTAAATAACGACCATACTTAGCAAACAACTGACTTTCAACTTGCAGTGTACTATCAAAAAAATCTACATGCAAACTATTAGGAAATTCAATTTTAGATGTATCGAACTGATAGCGTAACATAATTGGTGCAGTTAATTTTGCTCGCATTTTTCCTGCATGACTTAAATAACTTTCAATTTTTGTTGCCTTATCAACACCTAATTTTTTTTCTTGTAATTCTTTTACTTTTTTAATATCGTTCTCACACGCAGCAATCATCATCGCAATCAGCATGATTGGGAGAATTATATTTTTAGTGTTTGTGAATGGATATTTCTTTTTCAAAGCAATGCAAATATCTATTAAAGAAAACAATAAAAGAATTATAGGTTGTTAAATTCGCTTATTGCATATAATCCTTTGTACAAAAGGTTCTCATCAGCAATTATTTTATTCTTGATATGCGGAATAAAAAAATCGAGGTCACCACCGGTAATGGTTACTTGTAAATTTTCGTATTTCTCCTGATATGCTTCAATAATACCATCAATTTCTTTTGCCATTCCTAAAATAACACCACTTAATAAATTGGTTTTAGTATCGTAACCAACCAACGGAAATAAATGTTCGGCTTTAATCATTGGTAATAAAGCTGTTTGTTCGTGCATGGCGCGAAAACGCATATTCAAACCGGGAGAAATACTGCCTCCTAAAAATTCGTGTGAACGATTTATAAAATTATAAGTGATACAAGTTCCTAAAGCAATAGATAAATTATGTTGATTAGGATATAAATGAACAACTGCTGCACTAATCGCTAATCGGTCTGCACCAATGGTTTCAGGCTTTCCAACCGGTGTTGTAATGGGTAATTTGCTTTGATGATTTAATTTATGAAATGATGTTTGAGAGGATAAAAAACTTTCAATAGCTTCATCATGATTAATGACAGATGCTAAAATAGTTTTTTGCGGATGATATTCTTGAATCAATGTTTTGATGGTAGTTAAAGTTGTATCCGGCAACACAAATAATTCTTGAATAATGCCATCAATAAATGCAACACATTTTAAACGCGTATTACCAAAATCAATGCAAAGTGTGGTTGACATGAAATGAGCTTGAGTTTAGAAATCGAAATTAAATTCTTTCTTTGAGTTATAACACTAATATTTTATTATGAAATTCTTTTTTAAATAATGATTTAGTAATAAAATTTTGTTTACAGAAAAATTCCTGAATAAATAAATCAAACAATTCAATGTTATGCAAATAATATTGAATCGTTAGAATTAGATATCCATCGAAAATTTTTTAACAGAAATTATTTCTTCTTTAGGAAAATATGGATTAGCAGCATGAATAGATTGATTATTCATTACCATTTCATAAAGTTTAATATAGTTTAATGCCATTGTTTTTGCATTAAAAAAAGACAGTGCATATTCATGACAATGTTTGGGATTAAAGTAAGATACTGAACCAAGACTTTTAGCTAATGCCGAAATGCTATTCGACAAAAAACCAACTTCTTTATTTACCAACTCTGGCAATGAACCAAATGTAGTACCAAATACAGGGCATCCAAAATATAAACTTTCTATAATAGCTAAACCAAAAGGCTCGTGCCACAATACCGGAAAGATTAATCCTTTTGACCTTTTCAAATATTTGCTTTTGCCTTTATCATTTACCTGGCCTTTAAAACAAACGTGTGTATCAAGTGTTAAGCGAATACCCATATTCAAATTAAGTCGATGACCTCCAAGTACTATCAATTTTTCTTTCGCTTTTTTTGTAATGGCAATTGCTCCTTTTACATTTTTTACTTTCCATGCAGCATCGCCTAAAAAATGAAAATATTCTTTTTGCAAATTGAAATCGGGTTTTTCATATTCATCCCAATCTAATCCGTTATGAACATAAACTTCACCATGAAATCGTTTGGCTTGATTTGCTGAAATGAATATTGTGTTTTTATCAAAAATAAAAACATTGTTTACATTACCATGAAAGGTTGTAATGTATGGCTTTTGTAAAATTGTTGTTGGCTGAAAATTTAAATGAACCACATCAATATCAGCTGGTATTTGTTTATTTAAATCTTCTTTGTCATTATACTCATAAATGTTTTTAGCAAACGAACAATAAGAATCTTTAGCAACCAAATAAGATATTTCATGTCCCAACTGATGTAATGCTTTTCCCAATCCCCAAATCACTCTTTCTGTACCACCATATTTTACCGCAGGAATTTTACTGTTGTTTATAATTAATATTTTCATTTATATTGTGTTTATATAATTACATTTTACAGACTATCGCAATAGTACAGAAATTAGTTTGAATAAAATATGGATAAGAAAAACTCAATTTCGGGATTCACCATTATCAAGAATGCTATTATTAATGATTATCCGATTGTTGAAGCAATCACATCTATTTTACCTGTGGTAGATGAAATGATTGTAAGTGTTGGTGATTGTGATGATGAAACAAGAAAATTAATTGAATCAATTCCATCTGATAAAATAAAAATTTTTGATTCTGTTTGGGATTCTGCTTTGCGTGAAGGAGGTAAAATATTGGCTGTTGAAACAGATAAAGCATTGGCGCATGTTTCAGCTGATAGCGATTGGGCATTTTATATTCAAGGTGATGAAGTAGTACATGAAAAATATCATTCACTTATAAAAGATGCAACAGAAAAATTTATTAATGATAAAAATATAGAAGGATTACTTTTTAAGTACACACATTTTTATGGCAGCTTTGATTATGTTGGCGATAGCAGAAAATGGTATAACAGAGAAATAAGAATAATTAGAAACGATAAAAAAATTTATGCATATCGCGATGCACAAGGCTTTAGAAAAGAAGGAAGAAAATTGCAGGTTAAACTGATTGATGCTTATATATATCATTACGGTTGGGTAAAAAATCCGGCTAAAATGAAAGAAAAAATAAAAAATTTTTCTAAGTTTTGGCGTGATGATGCTTCTGCAGTTTTGCAAGCCGAGTTATTTAATTTTAATGATTTTGATTCGCTTAAAAAATTTACCGGAACACATCCTTTGGTGATGAAAAAAAGAATTGAACAACAAAACTGGAGAATTAATTTGGATATAACACAAAAGAAAATGTCTCTACAAAAACAATTCCTTTATTGGTTCGAAAAGAAAACGGGTATCCGATTATTTGACTATAAAAATTATAAGATCATCAAATAGTTTTTGTATCGTGCCAGAGTAAGAAAATAACAAATGCGTGTAAAAAAACGCCGTACTGATAATTCAATGTACATTCTACCAAACAAGAAACAGCGATTACAAATGTCCAACTAAGTAATGAATTATTACTTTTTTTCCATCCTGATAATGCAGGATATAAAAACCAAATTAAAAATAAAATCAAAGTCCACCAACCGCCTCCTATCACCCAAAATAAATACTGATTAAATGGCCATCCATATTCTAAAATCTTAGTAGGATATTGCTGATGAAAATTTTCTTGTAAAATTGGTGGAATATTGCTCCAGCCTATATTTGATTGGTGTTTAATGGTAATCATTTCCCATGCAATACGGTTAATATTTCTTCTTGCACCATCAGAAAAATCAGCAGTGTATACTTTAGGATTAAACATCTGCCAATCATAAATGGTATAATTAATTTTTTGCTGAATAGTAGGTACTAATTTGTAGGTAGTTAAACAAATTAATGCAAATAAAAAAAATCCTAATAAAAAATATTGCCATTTAGTTTTTTGAAAAAGTTGAATTGATAGAATGATAATCAATGCTACCCATGCTGTTCTTACAGACATGAAAATAATAACAGCAACAAGTAGTACAATTAATATTGTTTGAATTTTTTTTGTAAACAGTTTGTATTGTAACAATACCAATAATCCGCTACAAATAAACAAACCATATCGTACATGATCTGCATCCATGAATGTTGGCAACGATTGTCCCATTCCATAAAGCAAATGCGCTTCTTTGATGTGCAGAATATACCAGCCTAAAGGATAAAGAAGACTTATAAATACTGCTGCAATCAAGCAATAAAAAATTTGTATTCGTTGTTTATTATTCGTTGCGCTTATTAAAAAAGCAATGGAAGGATATGCAGCCAGCGTAAGTAAATAATCAAAGTCTTTCAATTCAATATTATTTTTTTGATACAACCCTAATCCAAAAAATAATAAAGGACAAAGACTCCAAACAATTGATTCTTTGTAGAATGAAAATGATTGAGTAAAAAATAAAATGATTCCATATAATAATACTACTGCTTCGGTAATGGAAAGTAATGCCCGGCTCCATAATAATCCAGCTAATAAAAGTGTGCAAAAAATCACTGGCAACCTTCTGTATATTTCAGCTACTTTCATTTTATAAATAAACAACGAAGCGGTGAGATGGAAAAATATTTAAAATAATTCATTCTAATGCTGATATTGTAGTATTGTTGTTTTATTTTCAATTATATGTGGCATCAATTATTAAAACAAATTAATAATGGCGATATAAAAGCATTGGCAAGAACCATTTCGTTAGTTGAAAATGGACATGAAGGCTATTTTGATTTATTAAAAAATTTGCCTTCATCTTCAACAAAAATAATTGGTATTACTGGTCCGCCCGGTGCAGGTAAAAGCACATTGGTTGATGCATTAATTGGAGAAATGGTTCAGCAAGGAAATAAAGTTGGTGTGTTGTGTGTTGATCCTTCTTCGCCATTTAATCTTGGTGCTTTGTTGGGCGACAGAATTAGAATGAGTGAATGGTACAATCATCCAAATGTTTTTATTCGTTCATTGGCAACACGTGGAAGTTTGGGTGGACTGCATCCAAAAATTATTGAGATATCTGATGTAATGAAAGCTGCACAATTCGATTATATCATTATTGAAACTGTTGGTGTTGGGCAAAGTGAAGTAGAAATTGCAGGACTTGCAAACACAACGGTGGTGGTTGTTGTACCGGAATCGGGTGATGAAGTGCAAACGATGAAAGCCGGATTGATGGAAATTGCCGATGTGTTTGTAGTGAATAAATCTGACAGACCTGATGCAGATTTATTTGTAAAAAATTTACGATTGATGATGACTCCTTCTTTTCATAAATCAATACATGAAATTGCTGTTGTTAAAACAATTGCATCACAAAAAGAAGGCATAAAAGAATTGTTTGAAAAAATTCAGGAAAATTTATTGATAGAAGATAATTCTGATCGAAAATATTATTTATTAGCAGAAAAAGCGTTTCAATTGATTCAGCAATATCGAATGAAAGATGTTGATAAGGAATCATTAAAAAGAAATATTCAATCATCATCTATGAACTTATATCAGTTCATTCAATCATACTTAAAATAAAATATGATTATACCGAAAGTTTTTAAAAAAGAACCAACAGCGGTAATTGTAGAAAAAGGGAAAACTTATTCGTGGTGCACTTGCGGATTAAGTGAAAAAAATCCTTTCTGTGATGGCTCGCATAAAAAAACTTGGTACGAAGAAAATGGCGAAACTGTAATGCCATTTAGAAGTTTAAAATTTACTGCTGAAGAAGATGGAGAAGTTTGGTTATGCAATTGTAAGCAAACAAAAAATCCACCCTTTTGCGATGGAAGTCATAAGAAATTACCAGTTGATGCACTTGCTAAATAGCACTTTATTTGTAATGGGTAATTAATTACTTTTGGAAGCAAGTTAATTAACACTTGCTTAATATTATGGTGAAATTAATTGAAAGCATTAAACTTAAACATAGGGCAAATAAATATAAGAACAAAGATGATAAAGGAGGTATAGCTTACATTAATTCGATAATAAAAGATGGACAGACAGTTTTAGATATTGGGGCACACAAAGCAGGGTACTTATTTTTTATTAGAAAACAAGTTGGTAAAAATGGGAAAGTTATTGCTTTCGAACCTCAAACAAAACTTTATAAATATCTCAATAAAATTAAAACTCTTTTTAAATGGGATAATGTTACTATTGAACATTTGGCATTATCTGATTCAACCGGAACTGTAACACTTTATATTCCTACTAATAAAGTAAGTAAAGGATCTTCACCCGGCGCAACAATTGTTGCTTCAAATAAGCAATCACAATTTTGTACAACAGAAACTGTATTAACTGAAACATTAGATTCATATTCTAGCCGAAACCAGATAATTCCCGAATTTTTAAAGATTGATGTTGAAGGAAATGAGCTAAAAATTTTTCAAGGGGGCCTGAATACTTTAAAAAAATACAGACCAAAAATAATTGTCGAAATTGAGGCTCGTCACGTAGGTCGGGAAAAAGTAATTGAGACATTTAACTTTCTTGAATCTTTCGGATATACAGGCCATTTTATTAATGGTATAAATCGTATACCTATAGCTTCTTTTAATTTTGATGTTCACCAAAACACAGATTACCCAAATAATTATTGTAATAATTTTACATTCGAATAAATTTTAAAATACACCAATTTTTTTTGACTTAAAGCTAATCTGCACTTGGGTTCTAATATCACATTTATAAAAAGAAAAAAGAAAAAGTAGTTTAGTTTCTTTGGCTTTTAAACCAGCGGTAAGCAATAATACCAACAATGGCAAATGGCATAATCATTAAATAAATGATTGCTCCATTTAATGCTTTGGCTGGTCCTTCACCTAATTGTGATGCGGTTTTAGTGCAAATAGAACATTGCGCAAAAGTGAAAAGTGAAAGAGAAAAAGTGAATAATATTATCAGGAACAATTTCTTCATTATAATTATTTCAACACCAAAGATAATTGGTATCAGTAAAATTTATTTACCTTTCTTTTTCAACGAAATAATATGACAGCTCGCAGAAAATTTTTACAACAAGCAGCATTGATGGCAGGAGCTTTTTCAGCCAATAGTTTATTCAATCAATTGCATGCAGCCGAAATTTCAACCGCTAATCAAAAAATAAAAAATTTATCTGCAACCGATGTTGCAACCGATGAAGATTATTGGAGTGTTATTCAACAAGCATTTACAGTAAGTCCGAGTATTATCAATTTAAATAATGGTGGTGTTAGTCCTTCGCCAAGAGTGGTGCAGGAAGCTGTAGAGCGATTTAATAAATTATCCAACGAAGGTCCGAGTTATTTTATGTGGCGCATATTAGATCAAGGCAGAGAACCTTTACGGCAAAAGCTTGCAGACCTTGCCGGATGCAATGCAGAAGAAATTGCTGTGAACAGAAATGCAACCGAAGCATTGAATACTGTCATATTCGGATTGAATTTAAAAGCAGGTGATGAAGTGATTGGTACGAAACAAGATTATCCAAACATGATCAATGCCTGGAAACAAAGAGCAACGCGTGAAGGGATTAATTATAAACAAATCAGTTTTAAATTTCCGATTGAGAATGATGAGGAAATTGTAAATGCTTATGAACAAGCCATTACTGAAAAAACAAAAATTATTCATGTAACACATATCATTAATTGGGTTGGACAAATTATGCCGGTGAAGAAAATTTCTGATATGGCACATAAACATGGTTTGGAAGTTATTTGTGATGGTGCACATAGTTTTGGTTTATTGGATTATAATATTCCTGATTTGGGTTGCGATTATTTTGGAACATCATTACATAAATTTTTAAGTGCACCAATTGGTAGCGGTATGATGTGGATTAAAAAAGATAAAATAGAAAAAATTTGGCCATTGGTTTGTAATGATAATCCGAAGAGTGATAATATCAGAAAGTTTGAAACCCTTGGTACACGAAGCTTTCCCATTGAACAAGGAATTGGCGAAGCGGTGAATTTTCAAATGGCTATTGGTAGTAAAAGAAAAGAAGAACGCATTCGTTATTTAAAAAATTATTGGGCAAATAAAGTAAAAGATATTCCTAAAGTAAAAATTAATACTTCTTTACAAGCAAAATATTCTTGTGCTATTTGTGGTGTAAGTATTGATGGAATGACACCGGGAGAATTAGATGGTGCATTGTTTAATAATTATAAAATACATACCGTTGGCATTGTTTGGGAAAATATAAGTTGCGTGCGCATTACGCCGCATGTATATACACGCTTGCAAGATTTAGATAAATTAGTAAGAGCGATTGGAGAAATTGCGGGGAAGAAATAAAAAACAGTCTTACAAAAATGCAAGACTGTTTAATAACTTAATACTTCTTTTATTAAGAAGCTTTTTTTGCATCTTTCTTTTTTGGTGCAACAGCAGCATGTGGTCTGCTTTTACCAAAAGATCCTTTGAAACGTTTTCCTTTAGCTGTTTTTTTGTCGCCTCTGCCCATTGTTTTATTTTTTAGATTGAATGATATATTTACAAAAATAAAAAATCCCGCCGATGTAGCGGGACTTTTAATTCGCTTTGCAAGAATTAAAGTTTACCACTCAATTCTTTACCTGCTTTAAAACGTGCTACTCTTTTAGCTTTAATTTTAATAGCAGCGCCTGTTTGCGGGTTGCGGCCAGTACGAGCTGCGCGTTTAGATACTGAGAATGTTCCAAAACCAACCAAGGTAACTTTACCACCACCTTTTAAAGTTTTAGTAACTGCTT
>CAILAF010000624.1 GCA_903832075.1 uncultured Chitinophagaceae bacterium | reverse complement strand
TGCATTTTAATGCAAGACTTTTTTATAAATAATTAAATTATTTATTTTTTCTTATCGTTAATGGCACCTAATGGTTTATCTCTCATAAAATCAACCAGTATTGGAGCCGCAACAAAAATAGAAGAATAAGTACCTGTGATAACACCAATCAACATGGCAAAAGCGAAGCCTTTGGTTACTTCACCGCCCACAATAAACAAAATCAATAATGTTAGGAACACAGTTAAAGAAGTCATGATGGTTCTGCTTAAAGTATCGTTAATAGCTTTATTAATGATTGCGCCTTTTTCTGCACCTCTCATTGTACCGCTATATTCACGAATACGGTCAAATACAATTACGGTATCGTTCATCGAGAAACCGATTACTGTTAATATTGCCGCAATAAAATGTTGATCAATTTCTAATGGGAATGGAACAATTTTTCTGAAGAATGAAAAAACAGCTAACGTTACGAATACATCATGGAATAAAGAAACGATTGTACCTACTGAATATCTCCAGTCGCGGAAACGAATGAAAATATATAAGCAAATAATAATCATTGCGAAGATGGTTGCTTTCTTTGCACCTGATTTCAAATCATCTGAAATAGATGGTTGAACAGTTTGAGAACCTTGTTTGTATTTGCTATTGAACTCTGTATAAGTAAGGTCTTGTGGTAAATAATTTTTTAATCCCGTATATAATGCTCTTTCAACAACAGAATCTGTATTCTTATTGGTGTCGTTAATTTTAAATGCTGTTGTAATATTTAATTGTGTTGAGTTATCAACTGTTTTAACAATAGGAGCTTCACCATCAAATACTTTTTTCAAATCATCAGCAACAGCTTCCTGACTTACAGGTTTTTCAAATTTAATTGTAAAGCTGCGACCACCTTTAAATTCAACACCTTCATTAAAGCCATTAAAGAAAGAACCGATTCCTAAAAATAAAACCACTACTGAAATTCCATACGCAACTTTTCTGTATTCAATAAATTTGAAAGATGCGTGTTTGAAAATTCTTTTAGATATACCTGTAAAATAAACAAAGTGTCTTTGTTTGTTTGTATAGAAATCAGTGATTAATCTTGAAACTAAAATTCCGCAGAATAATGATAAAACAATACCGATCATTTGCGTAGTTGCAAAACCTAAAACCGGTCCTAATCCAAAATAAAATAAAATTGATGCAGTTAAGAATGTTGTAACGTGCGCATCTAATACAGGTGCTAAAGAACGCTTATAACCATCATTTACAGCAGCTTGATAACCTTTGCCTTTGGTTAGCTCTTCTTTAATACGTTCAAAAATGATTACGTTAGTATCTACTGCCATACCAATGGTTAATACTAAACCTGCAATACCTGCAGCAGTTAATGTAAAGTTTAATGAACTTAAAATTCCAATAGTAAATAATAAGTTTAATATTAAAGCAATGTTGGCAACCCATCCGGCAGTGTTATAATAAACCAACATCAAAATAAATATTACAAAGAAGGAAATTGCAAATGCCATTGAACCACCTTTAACTGCTTTAGCACCTAAAGTTGGACCAACAATTTGTTCTTGAACAATTTTTGCAGGAGCTGTTAATTTACCACTCTTTAAAATTTCTGCAAGGTCTTGCGCTTCTTTTGGAGCATAATTTCCTGAAATTTGTGAATTACCAGTTGTGATTGGATCATTTACGTTTGGTGCAGAATAAACAACTTTATCCATTACAATAGCAATAGGCTTGTCAACATTTTTGGTTGTCATCTTAGCCCAAATCTTTGTACCCGGATTGTCCATTTGCATGTTTACAACAACGCGACCTCTTTCATCATAATCTTGTTTTGCATTTTCAACATGCTCACCATCTAATTCTGCTTGTCCGTTATCCAAAGTTCTAATAGCATAAATAGTTAAAATATTTTTTGCTTTAGGATCGTCAATATCCGACTTGCCATACATGAAAACCAAGTTGGAAGGAAATTTATTTCTTACAGCTTCTATTTTTAAATAGTTATTTATAACTGCAGTATCTTTTTCTAAAACATATCCTAATGAACCTGGAAAGATTTGTTTACCACTTTTACCTTGGTATGGTTTTGAGAATTGAATGATTCGCAATAAAGGTGCTTCATTCGATTTACTTTTTATAGTATCAGCTTTTGCAGTTGCTTTATTTGATGAATTTGAGAGAGAAGAAATCGTTGCTGTTTTAGTTGTATCTACATTTGAAGTTTCTTTTGATTTTGATTCAACAGACTTCTTCGCAGTATCAACAGCAGAAGTTCCATTCAAATAATCTTGAACTGCTTTATCTGCAGCAACTAATTGTTGTTGAATTTGATCAACAGTATATACTTCAAAAAATTGAAGATTAGCACTTGCTTGCAAATAGTTACGAACTCTTTCATGATCTTTTACACCAGCCAATTCAACATTGATAATTCCTTTTGTAGGATCAGGATTAATGTTTGGAGAAGCTACCCCAAATTGATCTATACGTGTTCTGGTAACACGTAAAGTATTATTAAAAGCTTCGGTTGCTTCTTCTCTTAAATAAGTTGTTACTGCATCATCAGAAGCATCAAATTTTATTTTGCCATTACTTCTGGCAACAAAAATGGGTGCCAATGGAGTAGCGGGATTCGCTTTTTTAAATTCTTCAGTAAATAAAGAAATCAAATCAGTTCCACTATTTGCTTTCTTTGAAATAGCTGCGTTAAGGGCTTTATTAAATGCAGGGTCTTTACTATAATTTGAAAGAGATACCAACAATTCATTCAATCCAACTTCCATGGTAACACTCATGCCACCTTGCAAATCTAATCCTAACATTAGTTCTTTGTCTTTCGCACTGCGATAAGTAGTTAAACTAAACAAACCAATTTTGCTGTCTTTGGTACTGTCCAGTAATCTTCTTAATACACTATCCTTAACAGATTTCAATGTATCTGTATACAATGCTTTTGCTTCTATATTTGAAGCATACTTTTGTTCGGCAGTTGGATAGTTTTGTATAAGCCATTTATCGGCTTTAGCTTCCATAGCACTTTCATGGTTTTTTACGAACCATGTAAACGACAATTGATAAACACAAATCAATATAAGAGCAATTGCAAAAAATCGCACTAAACCTTTCAGTTGCATACTAGTAGTGGTTTATAAAATTTTTAGAGTGGGCAAAGATAGGGGAATGAGAATGATATTTTGCCAGAAATTGACACAATTATACTATCCTTTTTAATACGGGCTTATACTTAGTTTATTTTGGGTTTACTAGTTAAATGAATATCCGTACTTACTTTTTCTATTTTTTTCTTCTTGTCTAATAGTTCTAAGTATTGTTGTTCCTTCATTTCCCAATGATAGTTCCTATAAATAAACGCCATAAAAACAGCAATGATAATTATGATGATGATAAGCAAAATTGGGTTTAGATTGCTGTTTGCTTCCATATTTGCTCGCTCATACCAGCCGATTGTAATAGTTAAAATTATTCCTATACAAATAATTAATCCAGTGGAAAGTCCTTTCACAAATTGCCCAAAACTTTTCTTTTGAGCTTCTCTGTTTTCAGTCCAATATTGAATAAATCTTTCTTCTTTTTCCGATAGCATTGTGCAAAAATAGTTCGTATAATTTATACGAAAATTTTATTATGATTCTATTTCGTTTATTTTTGTTTACTTCAAATTATTTTAAAGTAAATTTTAAAGACTAATTAAATGCAGCTACTTAAAAAGCAGGGATTATTTTTGTTTTGGCTTCTTCTGATACTTGATTGTGCTTTTATTTATACTCAGAACGAATCTTACCGACTATTCACAAAACCTTTGTTGGTTCCAATTCTTGGATTCTACATTTTTTTGAATGCCAGAAAAAATCATTATCGTAATACCAAGACACTCATCTTTTTCGCTTTGATATGTGCATGGTTAGGTGATGTATTATTAATGCATAAACAAACTTCAGAACAAATTCTAAATAAACAAACTGATTCTTTTTTCTTATTTGGCATGCTCGCTTTTGCACTTACACATATATTCATTAGTATTTCCTTTTATCGTATCCATAAATTAAAGTTGGCTAAATGTCAAGAAGCTTTTATTGCAACTGTAATCTTAATCGTTGTAGATTCTTTTTTATATCAGTTTATTAAGCCAAACCTTGGTGGTTTAAAGATTCCAATTTTAATATACATGTTTATTATCAGCGTTATGTTAATCCTTGCTGTTAATTTATTAGGAAGCGGATTAAGAAAATCAAATGCGACTAACTTTTTTATTCCGGGTGCTGCACTATTTGTTTTTTCTGATGCTACTTTAGCAATGCAGAAATTTGTTTTTGCTGAGATTGATTTTTTATCAATCATTG
>CAILAF010000623.1 GCA_903832075.1 uncultured Chitinophagaceae bacterium | reverse complement strand
GTACGACGTGAAAGAATGGGACATATTAAAGTAGTTGTTCCTGTTGTTCATATCTGGTACTTTAAATCATTACCTAATAAAATTGGATATTTATTAGGAATGAGTTCTAAAAAATTAGAAACCATTGTTTATTACGAAAGATATGTAGTAATACAAGGTGGCGTAAAAGAAAATTTAAATCCGGGTGATTTATTAACAGAAGAAGAATATTTAGACTTGATTGATAATCTTCCAAAAGATAATCAATACCTGCCTGATGAAGATCCTCAAAAGTTCATTGCTAAAATGGGTGCTGAAGCAGTACATGATTTATTAGCAAGATTGGATTTGGATGAATTAAGTTTCTCTTTGCGTAATGCAGCCGCCAATGAAACATCTCAACAACGTAAAGCAGATGCTTTAAAAAGATTGAGTGTTGTTGAATCTTTCCGCGATGCAAGTACAAGAATTACCAATCGTCCTGAATGGATGGTAATGCAATATATTCCTGTTATTCCACCCGAATTAAGACCATTGGTTCCTTTGGATGGCGGACGTTTTGCCTCATCAGATTTAAATGATTTATACCGTCGTGTAATCATTCGTAATAATCGTTTGAAAAGATTATTAGAGATCAAAGCGCCTGAAGTGATCTTACGTAATGAAAAACGTATGTTACAGGAAGCGATTGATTCTTTGTTTGATAATTCACGTAAATCAAATGCTGTTAAAGCAGAAGGCGGACGTGCATTGAAATCTTTAAGTGATGTATTAAAAGGTAAGCAAGGTCGTTTCCGTCAGAACTTATTAGGTAAACGTGTGGATTATTCCGGTCGTTCTGTAATCGTTGTTGGACCAGATTTAAAAATGCAGGAATGCGGATTACCAAAAGATATGGCTGCAGAATTATTCAAGCCGTTTATCATTCGTAAATTAATTGAAAGAGGTATTGTAAAAACAGTAAAGTCTGCTAAGAAATTAGTTGACAGAAAAGAAGCTGTTGTTTGGGATATCTTAGAAAATATTTTAAAAGGTCATCCTGTATTATTAAACCGTGCCCCAACATTGCATCGTTTATCAATACAAGCATTTCAACCACGATTGGTTGAAGGAAAAGCCATTCAATTACATCCATTGGTAACATCAGCATTCAATGCGGATTTTGATGGTGATCAGATGGCAGTTCACGTTCCTTTAAGCAATGCGGCAATATTGGAAGCACAATTATTAATGTTGTCTTCTCATAATATTTTGAATCCGCAAAATGGTACACCTATTACGCTTCCTTCACAGGACATGGTATTGGGATTGTATTACATTACGAAAGGAAAGAAATCAACTCCAACTGAAAAGATCAAAGGAGAAGGCAAGACTTTCTATAATATGGATGAAGTATTGATCGCTTATAATGAAGGACAAATTGATTTACATGCGAACATTAAAGTAAAAACAACCGTTCGTGAAAATAATGAATTGAAGAAAAAAATTATTGATACAACTGTTGGTCGTGTTTTATTTAATCAACATGTTCCGCAGGAAGTTGGATATATCAATGCATTATTAACAAAGAAAAATTTGCGTGAGATTATCGGTGACATTATTAAAATCACCAATATTCCAAAAACAGCAAAGTTCTTAGATGATATTAAAACACTTGGATTCCGTATGGCATTCAAAGGTGGATTATCATTCAGTGTAAATGACTTGATCGTTCCTGAAATAAGAAATGAATTGTTAGATAATGCCAAAACAGAAGTTGAAGAAGTTTGGGATAGTTATAACATGGGATTGATCACCAACAACGAACGTTATAATCAGGTTATTGATATTTGGGGAAGAGTGGATATGAAGATCACTGAAAGTTTAATTCGTGAAATGACATTGGATAAACAAGGATTTAATTCAGTGTTCATGATGTTGGATTCAGGTGCCCGTGGTTCTAAAACTCAGGTAAAGCAGTTAGTAGGTATTCGCGGATTGATGGCTAAGCCAAGAAAGAGCGGTAGTACAGGTTCTGAAGTAATTGAAAATCCAATCTTATCAAACTTTAAAGGTGGATTAAATGTATTGGATTATTTCATCTCAACACATGGTGCTCGTAAAGGT
>CAILAF010000622.1 GCA_903832075.1 uncultured Chitinophagaceae bacterium | reverse complement strand
CCTGCTTATAAAAAAGTAAATTCTGATAAAAAAGAGGAGACCATTTCTTATGAAGAAGTTGTTTAACGAAAACAAATTATACGTTTTTGGTGCAATTGCCGGAGCAATCGGCGGATTCATGTATTGGAAATTTGTTGGCTGCAGTAGCGGCACTTGTATGATAACATCGAGCCCCAGAAACAGTACTCTTTATTTTGCATTGATGGGCGCCATCTTTTTTGGCATATTTAAAAAAGAAAAACAAAGCGCAAATTAATTTGCGCTTTGTTTTTTTAATGATGAAATAAAATTTTATTATTTTATTTCATCATTTGCATTTACAATAACACTATCACCCGAATGCAATAAACCAAACACTTCAATTTTTTCTGTTGTTTCATTTCCTGTTAACACATCAAGCTTTACAATTTTTCCGTCACGAATTACGATTACATATTTTCTTTCTGTTGAAACCACTACCGATGATTTAGGAACACTAAATGCCTCTGTATTTCCTTTTGCATTCAATACAATATCGGCATACATTCCCGGGGATAATAAACCATTATTATTCCAAACATCAATTTCAATTCTTTCCGATCTGAATTGTGTATTCACATTATCAGATTTTCTGCTAACAAATCCAATATTCTTTTTTCCAGGAAATGCACTCACGAAAAATGATACAGAATCTTTTTGTTTTAACTGCGCTGCAATTACTTCGGGAACATCTACTTCAAGTCGCAAATGACTTACCTGCTTCAGTTCCAGCATAGGCTTGTCTTTTGAAGATGCATTTACCAAAGCACCGGGATGAACATTTCTTTCAGTGATCACACCATCAAATGCTGCGGTAACTTTTAAATAGTCCATCATCGTTTGTTGCATTTCCCAATTTGCTTTTTCGGCATTAACTAATGCACTATCCGATTCTACTTTTGATTTTATAGTTGATAGATCGAATGGAGAAATTGCCCCGGGAGTTTTTGCAGCTTCTAAAAATCTTAAATAGTGTTCTTTATCAATCATTAATTCTGATCTTGCTTTTGTATATTTTTCTTTTGCCTGTAATGTTGCCTGCAATAATTCTGGAGCTTCCAATATCATTAAAACATTTCCCTGTTTTACTTTATTGCCGATATCAACCAAAACAGTTTTTACATAGCCGTTTACTTTCGGAAAAATACTTACTTCCTGATAAGCTGCTAACTGTGCAGGCAGTTTTATAGTTGTTGATACACCTGTTTTTTCAACAATTATCGTTTGATAATTTGTTGATGTTTTTTTTGTTGATTCATTTTTTTTATCATCTGCTTTTTCTTGCGAGCAAGCAGAAAAAATAATGATGATTGAAATGAAAACGATTTTATTTTGCATGTTGAAATAATTTATTTGTTGATGTCTTCCGGTAATAATGAAACTGATTTGAAAGATGCTTTTTGTTGTATCCATCCATATACCAACGGTACAATGAACAATGCCGCAAATGTAGATGCAGCAAGGCCTCCAATCACTGCTCTTCCTAATGGTGCTGATTGATCACCGGCTTCTCCCAAGCCACTTGCCATTGGGATCATTCCTGCAATCATTGCTAAACTTGTCATTAATATCGGACGCAATCTTATGCTTGCTGCAACGGTTGCTGCTTTAAATGGATCTTTATATTCCAATCGCAATGTTTCTGCGTTGGTTACAATTAAAATGGCATTCGCAACCGATACACCAACTGCCATAATAATTCCCATGTATGATTGAAGATTTAATGTGGCACCTGTTGCTAATAACAATAACATCGCTCCTAATAAAACTGCAGGCACTGTTGACAAAACAGAGATCGCTAAACCAAAGGATTGATAATTTGCAGCGAGCAATAAAAGAATAACAACAATGGCTGCAATTAATCCTGTTTGCAACGAACCTAAAGTTTCAGTAAGCAATGATGACATACCTTTTATTTCTGCAATTAATCCAACAGGTGCAGTGCCAATTTCTTTGATCGCTTTTTGCACCGCGTTAGTTGCAGTGCCTAAATCTTTTTTATAAATATTTGCACTAACAGTTACAAATCTTCTTGGCCCACTTCTGTCATATTCGCCGGGTAAAGTATCAACCGATAAATTGGCAACATCCGATAAAACCGGTCGTGGAGCGCCTTTCACCAATGCAATACCTTGTAATTCTTCCTTCGAATTCATGATGTATTCCGGTACTTGCACTTGTGTTTGATATGTGTATGATGTTTTATCATCTAACCAAAAATTCTTGCTGGTATATCTGCTCGATGAAGTGGCAGCGGTAATGCTTCGAGAAACATTTTCCAACGACAATCCCATCATCGCTAACTTTTGCCGATCAATATTTATATTAATTGTTGGATAATTTAATGGTTGCGCAATTTGCACATCACGCAAAAAAGAAATGGTTTTTAATTTATTTAATAATTGAGATGAATAAGATTTTATATCAGCAATATTTTTTCCTGCAATTCTTACTTCGATAGGTGTTGATGCACCTTGCGCCATAATTTTTTCTGTCAGTTCAATCGGTTCAAATGATATTCTGATGTTTGGAAATTTTTGAAAAATATTATTACGCAATTCTTCTTTCAGATCATCCATCTTCACTTTATAATCTTCACTTAAATTAACCTGAATAACAGATTCGTGTGTGCCGCTGTTGAAAATGTATAAATTACTTGTTCCAAAATTGCTGGGCACTAATCCAACATAAGCCGATGTGATGGCGATGTGATGATCAACAGTTGAATCAATAATATCTAACACAACTTTTGTGGTGCGTTCGGTTACTTCCAATCTTGTACCATCGGGTTCGCGAATGCGTAGTTGCAGTTGACCGTTATTTGTTTTTGGTAAAAGATCTTTTCCTATCACCATAAAACAAAATGCTGCTGCAGCAAAAGAAATAATTAAATAAAACAGGACAATTAATTTTCTTTTTGGCATCCATCCTTCTAATAAATTAGCCAGCCCATTTTTTAGTTTTTGGAAGAATCCATTTTCCTCGGGGTGTATTTTATCTTCTTTTAAATGTGTTTTAATTTCTTCCACTTCATTGTCGTCCAAAGCTAGTCCTGCATGGGCATGCGGCTGATTGTGATGATACTGAAATTTTTCTTCTTTCAATAACCAATTGGTCAATACCGGCACTAATGTTTGTGCTGCAATAAAAGAAACGATCATTGCAAATGCAATGGATAATGATAGTGGAAGAAACATTGCTTTGGGCACGCCGCTCATTACCAATGCAGGTGCAAACACAGCAAGTATACACAACAGAATTAATAATAATGGAAATGAAATTTCGGTACAGGCATCAAGTATTGCCTGACGTTTATTTTTTCCCATCTCTAAATGCTGATGAATATTTTCTATGGTTACTGTTGCCTGATCTACCAAAATACCAATCGCTAAAGCCAACCCACTTAACGTCATGATATTAATTGTTTGTCCGGCTAATTTTAAAAATAAAACAGCGCTCAACACTGCAACTGGAATCGTAATTATTACCACAACACTGCTTCGCCAATCCTGTAAAAAAAGTAATACCATTAATCCTGTAAGTATGGCACCAAGTATTCCTTCGGTCATTAAACTTTTTGCTGCGTTGATCACAAAAATGGATTGATCGAATTCGTAACTGATGTTCACATCATCGGGTAACAAACTTCTCATGTCGGGTAATTTCGAACGCAATGTTTGCACCACATCCCATGTTGATGCATCGGCAGTTTTTACAACAGGAATATAAACAGAACGTTTCCCATTTACCAATGCATAATCAACTGTAACATCTGCACCATCAATCACTTTAGCAACATCACTTACAAAAACAGAAGATGTTCCATTGCTTTTAATTGGTATTTCTTCAAACTGTTTTACTTTATCTTCCAAAGAGTTTACAGATGTTACAAACATCAAACTATCTAATCTTAAATTTCCTGAAGGGGTAACTGCATTATTTCTTGCGATTGCATCAACTACTTCGTCGGCTGATAAATTATAGGTGCTTAATTTTTGCGGATCAACATTAATTAAAACTGTTCTTGCATTAGAACCAAATGCAGGTGCAGCCGATAATCCAGGCACTGTTGCAAATAACGGACGGATGCGTGTTAACGCCAGATCGAACATTTGTTGCAATGTTTTTGTTTTACTGCTGAACACCAATTCGCCAACCGGTAACGATGATGCATCGAAACGAATTACTGTTGGCGGCAATGAACCGGGCGGGAAAAATGCAAGCATCCTGTTACTCTGTAATGCAACCTGGCCGGTAGCTTCAGCCATATCAGTGTTTTCGTAAAAACTTAATTTTAACATCGATAATCCCTGAATGCTTTTACTCTCAATATTTTTAATTCCATTTATATATAAAAACTGATCCTGCATTCTTGTAGCAAAAAAGCCTTCCATTTGTTTTGCACTCATGCCGCCATATTGTTCCATCACATAAATTGTTGGAGAATTTAATTTTGGAAAAATATCTATTGGTATTACTCGTATCGCCATTACTGAAAACAATAACAGACCAATGAATAATACTAATACGGCAATGGGCTTTTGTAAAGCTGAACGTACCATATTAATTATTTTATTGTTTGAATGAATTGATTAAGATTGCCTGCAGCAGCCGATTTATTTAATTGCGCCACATACCAATCTGTCATTGTTTCTATATAATCTGTTTGCGAACGATACAATACAAACGATGCATTAGTCAGATCGATCAACGAAATAATTCCTGCTTTATATTGCGCTAATTTTTGCTGATACGTATCTTCTGCCGATTTTAATTGTATCGGCAATTCTAATAAATTGATCTCTGTTATTTTTAAAGAATTATCGGCCTGCAATAAGGAACTGTTCAATAATAATTTTTGTTGCTGCAATTCAAAATCACTTGCCTGCAATTGAAAACGATTGATGGCTAATTTATCTTTCTTATATAAATTATTGAACAGGTTATAAGTGATAGCAACACCTGCTGCATAATTAAATCTTTGATAACCGAGTCCGGTTGATAACGATTCGTAATTATCATTGTACTGAATACTCGAACCCCTTGCCCATGTGCTTCCTGCTAAAATTATTTTGGGCAGATAAGTTTTATTGATCAGTTTATCGTTCGACAAATAAATATCTTTCTTTTTGGCATAATAATCTATCAGCGGATTATTAATTGTATCAACAGAAAAATCAATAAGCATTGGTCGAGTAACAATAAACTTATTTGACATACTATCGATACTTATATTCGCTGCAGGGATACCTGTTAAATATGATAATTGTTGTTTGAGTTGATTTAAGTTCCCTAAAGTTTGATTATAAGTAATCTTTGTTTTCGATAATTCAGCTTTAGCTAAAGATGAATCAGAACCAGGCTTTAATCCGCTTGCAGTAAGCGCCTGAATTACTTTGAAAATACTATCGTAACGGTTTACATTTTGTTTATCGGCATCAAGCCTGTATTGGGTTTTCAACAGATCAAAATACAATTGCCCTACTTGTAATGTTATATAATAATTTTCTTTTTGAAAATCAGCTTCACTAAAGTTTACAAAAGATTCTGCATTATTGATCTTTGCTTTATTCAATCCAAAATTCATCAATTCATATTCACTATAAAACACTGCAATGTTTCCTGTTGCAGCCTGATTGTTACTAGAACTTCTTACTCCCGATGATGTTGAAGGTGTAATACCCAAAGGCAAATAACTGCCTGCCAAAGAATTATCTGAGCCTAGACTTATTTGATCGCTTAGTTTTAATTGAGGCAGAAAAGAATGTCTTGTATCGGTTACAAAAGCTTTGGCACTATTAACCAAAGCTCTTTTTTGCATGAGCGATGGCAAATAGCTTTTTGCAACATCTGTTAACTCAACAAGTGTATAAATTTTATTCTGTGCAAATATTGAAAATGATGATAAAAACAATAATGCACTTATTGTTAATCCCAACTTTCGTTTATAGAAAGTATCCATAAAATATTTTTTAAGTGAAAAATTTTATTGCAGAAAAGATTAAGCAATTGCAGGTGGACCGCGAAGCGAAGCAGAGAGTGTAACAGTATTTAAAATTGCTTCCTGATAATTAAAATCTATTGAAATTGGTGTACAATATTTTACAATAGGATTAACAGCGGGAAAATTAAAATCGAGAGAACCAGAAGGTTGAAATCTTTTATTTAAACGAATATTCTTTTTTACAGAATTAGTCTTATTTATTTTGATTGTATGCTGATCAGATTGTTGTCCTTTCTCATTTTGGCTAACATAAGTTTGAGCATTCTGTTTTTGAGAAGATGAAAGATCGAAATTGAAAAATAGCTGTACAAAAAAGAAGGCAACATAAAGACCTGCCACCAAAATTCCTTTAAACAAAAAATATGCTTGCTTTTTAAACAACATCATAAAATATTTACAGCGTTTCAAAAGTAATGAAATAAGATAGTTAATTTGGTACTGTTTTAAAATAACATCAGCTTATTCCAATAAACGAAAAAGAGAATAGTAACAAATGTTACATAAGAAAAGTTGAATCCATTTTACCTTGCATTCAATTAGGTTCGCAAAATATTAATTATGGCAGCAAGTTTTTCAGAAATCATTCATGCAGATAAGCCCGTATTGGTAGATTTTTCGGCCGAGTGGTGCGGGCCTTGTAAAATGATGGCACCCATTTTAAAAGAATTAAAAACTTTAATGGGCGATGCAGTAACTATTTTAAAAGTGGATGTTGATAAAAACACTACTACTGCCGCATCGTATCAAATTCAGGGAGTACCTACATTAATTTTATTTAAAGGTGGAAATATTAAATGGCGACAAAGCGGTGTAGTATCTGCAAAAAACTTAGTCCAAATCATCAATCAAAATAAATAAGATGGAGGCTTTAGATTTAAAACTAAAAAATATCAAATGCGATGGTTGTGTTACCAATATTAAAAATGTGCTGAATGCTTTTACGAATATTGATACTGTTGCAGTAAATAAAGAAGATGGGTCGGTAAAAATTTCAGGCTCATCGCTCAATAAAAAAGAAATAGTCTCATCACTTTCTTCTATAGGTTATCCGGAAAAAAGTTTTTTCAATTAATAAAAATTAAGAATAAAAAAAGAGTCGCATTTTGAATATGTGGCTCTTTTTTTTGTTTTAGATAAACAACATGTGTGTACCAAGTCCTTGTGCTTGTTTATAAAAATCACCAACCGTTAATACACCATCCAAATCGGGGTACATATCTTCTTTGGTAAAATGAAACATATCCATCGCTAATTTACATGCCCATAATTTTACACCGGATGCTTTTAAAATATCAATAAATTCATGTACTCCCGGCATATCTAATTTTTCCATTTCTTTTTTCATCATATAAGTTGCGAATGCTTCCATACCCGGTAATCCACCAATCATAGTTGGCATATGCATCGCAGGATTTCCAACTGTTGCAACATGTAAATGTTCCATCTTTTTATTATGCAAAGCTTCTAATCCAAAAAAAGTAAAAAACATTTCTGCTTCAATTCCTTCCATCCTTGCACCATTGGCTAAAACAAATGCTGCATAAACATTTTCGATGCTTGCCTTAGAAAGAATGATCATCATCTTTCTTATTTCACCATTATATTCATTCATTATTTATCATTTAATTTTTAATAATTAAATACAACTTGCCGGTTTAGGTACACCTGCAATTTTTGTTGCTGTTTTTAACGGTCCTGATGGAAATAAAGCATAGAACTCTTTTATATCCACTACGCCACTCTTACCAATTTTACGAATACTTAATGGTGAGTCTTTTTTAAATTCATCCTGAATATATTCGATCACTTCCCAATGTTTTTTTGTAAGATCGATATGATTTTCTTTGGCTAATTCTTCTCCAATTTCTTTATTCCATTCAGTGAAGTTTGTTAAATAACCTTCTTCATTTACTGTGATTGTTTTGTGTGCGATTGTCTTTTCCATAAAAAAATTTATAGGTTAATTAAAAATGTTTTCCTGCTGTACTCATGTTTGCCGAAACAAATGGAATAGGTGTTCCTTTCAACAATACATTCCAATAGATCCAACGAAAGGCTAATTTGCCCCAATGGTTCATTTTGCTTTCTTTCAATAATTGTAATGGACCAATGCCTGCGAATGGAAATGTTCCTTCAACAGGTTCGTGCGTATAATTAAAATCAATCAATAATGCTTTGCTGTTACCGGTTTCAATAAAACAATTTGCATGACCGTCGAATGATGCAGCTAATTTTTCATTCTTTATATAATGCAAAATATTTTCAGTAAGTATATCGGCTTCAAAATGCGCAACTGATCCGGCTTTCGAAGCAGGTATATTGGTTGCATCGCCAATTACAAAAATGTTTGCATATGCTTTTGACTGCAATGTTTCTTTATTGGTTGGCACATAATTTAATTCATCGCCCAAACCTGATCTCTCCATTAATTCATCGCCTTTATTTGTAGGAACTGTTACCAGCAGATCGAAAGGAATTACTTTACCTCCATAATCAACAATGGTTTTATTTTCATTGTTTACTTCTGAAATGGCAAAGTCACTTTCTATTGCAATATTTTTTTCTTTTAATAAATGTTCTAAAGCAGCAGTTGATTTGGGTTTTGTAAAAGCACCACTTAATGGTGTTACATAAGTGATATTTACTTTGTCTCTTATCTCTTTATTTTTAAAATAAGAGTCAGCCAAAAAAGCAAATTCTAAAGGAGCCACCGGACATTTAATTGGCAACTCAGTAATATGAATTACTAAATTACCGCCATGCCAATCGCGTAATTTATTTCGCAATGATAAAGCGCCTTCGAAAGTATAAAAATCAAAAACAGATTTATGCCATTGAGACCCATTCATACCTTCTGTTTCTTCAGGAGCGATCTTAGCACCGGTGGCAATAATTAATAGATCATAATGCAATTGATCGCCGCCATTTAACTGAATATAATTTTTATCGGCAACAATGCGCTTTATCTTTTTAGTGATGAGATTAACATCAGATGGAATAAAATCTTTAATAGATTTGATAATATCTTCTGGTTTATAAATGTCAAAAGGAAGAAATAAATAACCCGGTTGATAATGATGTTCTTTTCTTTCATCAACAATATCAATTACCCATTCCTTTCTATTTAATTTTTTATGCAAATGATTTGCCATCATTGTTCCTGCTGTTCCTGCACCTAAGATTACAAGTCGTTTCATAAATGATTATTTGATTATTTCCTTAATTATACTGCAAAGTTCTCTTGGGTTAAATAGCACTTGTGTGATGAATGTTACTTTGGGTTATGACTTTAGTTTCATTTAGGTATGATTTTTATCAGAGAAGAAGAAATCGAAAATTCAAATTGCCCACCATAAAATGAATGCTCGTGGGTATCTCAAAGTGAAAACATTATTATACTAACCTGTGGCATTTATTAAACTTGTTTTGTAAACAGAACTTAGATTTGCATTCTTAATAACTATAAAAGCAATGAAAGAAGTTTGGAATTCCCGTTACAGCACGAATGAATATGTATATGGCAAAAAGCCAAATGAATTTTTTGCAGAGCAGCTCAATAATCTCTCTCCGGGTTCAATTATATTACCATGCGAAGGTGAAGGAAGAAACGCTGTATTTGCTGCATCTTTGGGATGTAATGTAATAGCATTCGATCAGAGTGAATCCGGAAAAGAAAAAGCTTTAGCATTGGCTAAAGAAAATCTTGTCACTATTGATTATCGCATTTCTGACGCGATTGATTTTGAATGTAAAGAAAATAGTATTGATGTGGTAGCTTTTATTTATGCTCATTTCCCGAATCCTGTTAGAAAAATTATTCATCAAAAAGCTATCAGATGGTTGAAACCGGGTGGCAAAATCATAATTGAAGCTTTTAATCCAAAGCAGTTGATAAATAGTTCTGGCGGGCCAAAAGATATTTCTATGTTATATACTGAATCAATGCTAACAGAGGATTTTGATTCAATAAAAATTGAACTGCTTCAATCTCTTCAAATCGATTTGAAAGAAGGTTACCTTCATCAAGGATCTGCAGATGTAATAAGATTGATTGGGGAAAAATAATATCAAACTAAATGATTAAAAAAGCCGACAAAATATATGTAACTATCCAGGCACTACTTTTTATTTTATATGTTATTCCTATAACAATATTTTCCATTACAATCATATCTTCAATCCGGTATTTAGGAATATTACTTTCTGTAACTGGCATTTTAATAGCAATAATTGCTTTATTACAATTAAACAAATTTCTTACGCCATTTCCAACACCTAAAAAAAATAGCAAACTATTACAATCAGGAATTTATAAATTTATTCGTCATCCTATATATACAGGAATTATTTTAACAAGTTTTGGATATGGCTTTTATACAGAAAGTTTATGGAAACTTTTAATTGCATTTTTATTATGGATACTTTTCTATTTTAAATCTAAGTACGAAGAGGGGTTATTGAAGCAACATTT
>CAILAF010000621.1 GCA_903832075.1 uncultured Chitinophagaceae bacterium | reverse complement strand
TAGTTTTATTGCGTAATGTTTCAATGATCTCCAATGTTGTTGATTTACCGGCACCATTCGGACCTAATAATCCAAATATCTCTCCTTCCATTACTTCAAAGCTGATATGCTTAACCGCTTCAAAGTCGCCATATTTTTTATATAAATTCTTTACTTCTATAATTGTTCTGCTCATAATTTAAAAATTTAAAACCAATCCTGCTTTGTTTGGTGCAACACCAATATCAACAGATGCTTTATTATATTTTGAATTAAAAATTTCAACTGCCTGATGTAAATTTCGTTGACCATTATAAGTAAGTACGCCACCAATCAATGTTATTACAAAACCACTTCCTGCTGTAATCCAACCACTAGTTTTATTTCCATTACCCGATGTTGCATAAGCCACACCAAAACCAGTTGTGAAAGCTCCAATAAAACTTAATATACCACCAACCACTTTATTAGTTTGATGAAGTTGATATAATTTTTTTAATTGCTCATCTCCTGTTCTGAAGAATAAAGCTTTATATTCTGTACTACCTCTGTATAAAGTATCATGATAAAAAATATTATTGGGACTTGAATTAGTTATATAATTCATCTTCTTTGAATCAATGGATTGTTGCGAAAAACTTTTTTGCGCAACAATAAAAATCATAAAAAACAGCAACCACTTTTTCATTCAACTATTTTATGCTGTTAAACAAGATTCTAATTCACCCATCATGTCTTTACTTCCAACAAAAAAAGGAGTACGCTGATGCAATTCACTTGGCACTACATCTAATATTCTTTGTTTACCGTTCGTTGCTTTACCACCTGCCACTTCAACAATAAAGGCAAACGGATTGCATTCATATAATAAACGCAATTTACCTTTCGGTTTATCGGTTGTTGCTGGATACATAAATATTCCGCCTTTTAATAAATTTCGATGCACATCTGCCACCATACTTCCAATATAACGCTGTGTATACGGGCCTCCTGTTGTTTTATCTTTTTTCTGACAAAGATTGATATAACTTCTTACCTTTTCATCATACTGAAAAAAATTGCCATGATTAACAGAATAAATTTTTCCGGAAGGAGGACATTTAATATTAGCATGACTTAAACTAAATTCTCCAATTGATTGATCTAAAGTAAATCCATTCACACCTCTTCTGGTTGCATACACTAACATAGTTGATGAACCATAAATAATATAACCCGCAGCAACTTGTTGATGCCCGGGTTGCAAAAAATCTTCTTTGGTTGCAGGTTTGCCCAATTCACTTACTCTTCTGTAAACACTAAAAATAGTTCCGATAGAAATATTCACATCAATATTACCGCTGCCATCCAAAGGATCAAACATGCAGATATATTTACTGTTATTACTTACATCATCATTAAACACAACAATATCATCCAACTCTTCACTTGCAATACCGGCACAACTAATTCCATGTTTTAATACACCCATGAATTGATTGTTTGCGTAGATATCTAACTTTTTTACTTCTTCACCTTGAATATTGGTAGTTCCGTAATCACCTAAAATATCTACCAATCCTGCTTTATTCACTTCAACGTTTACACGTTTGGCAGCTAATCCAATATCACGTAACAAACTACTTAATTCACCGGTGGCTTGTGGAAAATCACGCAATTGTTGAATTGTAAATTCATCAAGCGTTAGAATGTTTCTGTTGATAATCATTTAAAAAATCATTTTGATAAAGATAGTTAGCTAACAAATATCAAACAGAAGTTTTTATATGAAATGAAAAATTATATTGCTATTTTTTTTGAATAAATATTTGTGTGAAGTACAACATACCATTTGCATCTTTACAAATACCAATGCCAGTAAAATTATAATTGCCTTCAATATTCTTTTTATGCCCGGGACTGTGAAGCCACTCTGAAACAACTTCTTTTGCAGATGTTTGACCAGCGGCAACGTTCTCAGCCCACCCAAAAATAAAACCAATACTTTTTCTAATGTTATCAACTCTTGATTCAAATCCGGCATGCCCAAATGCAACTTTTTGTTCAGCCATTTCCTTGCTATGATAAAATGCCTGAACTGTTATTTCATTCATCATTTGCAAAGAATTTAAATGAATAGATTTACGATGTTCATTAATTAATTGCAATACCGACTGTTCCAATGATTCGTCATTTTTTTTAATGAGCGTTTTGTTAACATCAGAATTAGTATGATAATGTTCCATACAAGAAAGAAATGGAATTGTTGCTATAGTTAGCCCAATAACAAAAAACATTTTCAGTATATATCGCATTTATAAGATTTTGTTGATATAGTTACAATTATTATACCATGAATATAAATATTAAACAGTAAAATTTCTTATAGCTTTGCGAGCAATAAAAAATTTTTAACTAATTGTAATGAAAGTATTAAAGTTTGTTGGTGCGGTTATAGATGATGCAGAGAAAATAAAAAGTTTAACAAATGTAATTAAACAATACGCCGAAGAAGGAACAGCTATTATAATTTCTTCAACCGATAAAACTACCATTGATTTAGAAAAAATAGCGCAAGCATTTTACGCCGCTAAAAAAGAAGAAGCACTTAATTTATTTAATGAAATAAAAAAACAACAAATTAATACTGCAAAAAAAATATTATCCAGTCAACTCAAAAAATGCTTATCACAACTCAACGATTTTTTTACAGAAGTTGAATGGTTATTACACGATAAACCGATTCGTTCGTTTGAATATTATTATGATCAGATTGTTTGTTCTGGAGAATTAATGATTTCTTGTCTCCTCAGTCATTATCTGATTGAAGAGAAAATAAATAACGAATGGATTGATGCAAGAGATTTGATTAGAACAGATAATCATTTTAAAGAAGCCAATATTGATGAATTGGTTTCTTCAAAAAATATTTTGCAAAGAATAAAAAAAGATAAAAATAAAATTTATATCACACAAAGTTCAATTGGAGTAACAGATGAAAATGAAAGTACTACATTGGGAAATAGAATCAACGACCAAATGGCAAAAATGTTCGCGAATATTCTTGACGCTGAGCTGTTTCTGAAATAACTATACAAAGCTGAACTCTCTTTCCAAATGCTTTTTAACCATAGCAAGGAATTCAGATTCTTTAAATGGTTTAACCAATACATCGTTTACACCAGCTCTCATATAAGATTCAATATTATCACCTACTACACTTGCAGTTAAAGCTATAATTGGTACATGTGCTTTTTCAAAATTTTCATCATTTCTGATAATAGTTGCAAACTGATCACCGGTAATCTTAGGGATATTGATATCTGTTAATACAATATCATAGAAATTCTTGTTGAACAAATTCACTGCTTCTTCTCCATCTTTTGCAATATCATATTCTAATGAATACTTCTTCAATAATAATGTAAGCAACATTATATTCATTTCATTATCTTCTACAACCAATGCTTTCTTACCATAGAAATAAGAAGGCATGTTACTTAGAGGTACTGATTTATCGCTAGTAACTTCTATTTGTTCTTCACTTACTAATTCGTAAGAAATATTAACAGTAAATAATGAACCTTTATCCAATTCACTTTGAACTGCAATAGTTCCATGCTGCATTTCAACCAACATTTTACAAATAGGCAATCCTAAACCTGTACCACGAATAGCACGTTGACGGTTAGAAGTATGCGTAGTATTAGATGCCTGAACAAACTCTTCAAATACCAAATTCAATTGATCATCAGGTATACCAACACCAGAATCTAACACTTCTAATTTCAATGTAACATTATTATCATTACTCCACAATGCACTGGCAGTAATAGTTACACTACCCTGCTCAGTAAATTTAACTGCATTACTTGTTAAGTTATATAATACTTGTTTTAATCTGAATTCATCTCCGCTTACAACTAAATCTTTATCAATAAGCATATTCAAATGCAAATGAATTCCTTTCTTCTCAGCCGTAATTGAGAAAGCATAAGCTACTTCTTCAATTGTTTTAGATAAGTTAAACTGACGTTTTTGTAATTCTAATCTGCCTGCTTCTAATTTAGAGAAATCTAGAATATCATTAACCGTACTTAATAAATGATCGGATGATGTTCTGATTGCTTCCAGATATTTTTTCTTATCCTCATCATATTCTAACTTAATAACTTGTTCAGTAAATCCAATAATTGAAGTGAGCGGCGTACGTATTTCATGACTCATGTTATTGAGGTAACGCGTTTTAGTAACCGCTAATTTTTCTGCTTTCTCTTTAGTAGAAATAATATCTTTTTCATATCTCATTGTTCTGGCAATATTGAATATGAGAATGATTACAATAAGAAGAATTGTAGCAAAAGAAACACTGGAAATATTTTTAATAGAGTCTCTGGCATTCACTGCATTTACCAATGCTGTGTTATTTCTTATCTTTTCATCCAACTCTTCTTTTTGTAAAACATTTTCTAATGCAACATTAATTTCATCAATGATGTTCAAATTGTTTTCAGCTAATGCCTTTTCATTTTCATTCAACTTCTTTCTAACGCTGAGCTCTTTATCCAATGAACCTTGATAAAATTTTTGAATTTCACCGGAAAGATTTGTCAACATTTCATCCATTTCATTTTTAGTACTATCTGCAATTGCTTGCTTGGTACTATCACCTGCTACATATTTATAATTAGTATTGTCTTTATTCGAAAACAATGAACCTAATTTTTTAAAGAAGCCTTTCTTTTCTGCAACAGCTTTAATTGTATCTCGCACATAATATTTCTGAAGAACAGTAGTACTAAATTTTTGAACTTTTATCGGTTGATTATAAATTGCTAACGAAGATTTATTTCCAATGGTCTGAGAAACCGAATCGGATATTTTCTTTAACTGAATAATTGCATTCGCTAATTGCAATTTTTTACCAAGTCCGGATAATATCTGTTTAACATTACTACTATCTTCAGATACCTTAATTAAATTCAAATACTTGACAGTACTATCGATATGATGAATGAATTGAAACTTATAGGTAGAATCTCCTGTACTTAAATAAATACGAAATTTATTTTCGCCCCTTAATAATTGTTGATCTGTATTACGCAACATTTCAACAGTTGTGTTTGGCTTAGATAATGTATCAATAGATTGGCGTAATGCTAAAAGGTTTTTATTGTTAACAATATTCATCAATAATATAGCAACAATTACTACTAAGCAAATGCCTAATAGTAAAATGCTAGAACCAGATAATTTAAGTTTTCGTAAGAAACTCATCGAATACGGTTTAAACAATCACACGATTGTTTCGATGGTTTTTACACAGAATAAATTGGATATAATTATAACAATGCAACCACAAATCATAATACCACATACTCTCCTTTTTTATTAACAGAGATTACGGGTAATTTTTTGTGTTGTTCAAAATAATCATACACTTCTCTGATCTTAGCAGAGAAATGTTGATACTCAACATCATCTTTGGTGGTTTTGGATAGGAATTCGGAACTTTTTGGATTATTATATCGAACGGGAAAAATATGAACAGGAATAAAATCCTCTCCATTATTTTTCGCATAAGATGCAATCAAATACAATTCTTCAATTTGATTATCCATGATAGGAATACAACCAACGGTAATGCAACTTCCATGTATGTAAATATCATTTCCAGGTTTGATTGAATCGCTTAATAATTGATCAGATGCATTTGGATAATTCAAACTCAATGATAAATGATAAGTGCTGTTTGGATTAAAGGCATTGATATAATAAAAACCCTCAGGTACTTGATAATCTCCTTCAATCCTCTTTGGACCCAAACTACCACTCAATGCACAAACTTTATATGTTTTAAAAAGTTTAAAAGATTCAGTTGAATTATTTCTTACCCAAACCTCTAACTGACTATCGTATTTAAAACTGCGTATATACACTTGCTGTGCGGGCCATTGCAAATGAGCTTCTTCAAATTGTTTCTTTAAAGTATCCTCTTTTGTTTTTAATGCCAAAGCCACACGCGGATAATTGCGTTGCGCTTCCATAAAATTGCTTTGTGCAACTAATGGATTCACCAGGTACATGATTAATATGAATTGAACAAACCACTTCATAACAAACAAAATTAACTCTTAAGTCAACGACAGGAGGTTAAAATTCGCTGAAAAAAGCAACTTAAGCTTTAAATTATAATTATATATTTCTGCACGCATTTTTTGATGAAAGGATACTTTATCAAAAAAATTGAGTTAGGAATTATGAAAAAAATAATTCTCAACTATTTATCATTGATAACTCTTAACTCATAATTCAATTTATATTCGCAGTAATTATAGAATTATGAAAGTTGGAATACTTGGTGGCGGTCAATTAGGTAGAATGTTATTGCAGGCATCAGCAAACTATATTGTTGAAACTTATGTTTTGGAAAACGATAAAGATTGTCCTGCTGCTCATCTTTGCCATCATTTTGTAAAAGGTGATATTAATAATTTTGATGCAGTTTATAATTTTGGAAAAAATTTAGACGCATTGACTATCGAAATTGAAAGTGTAAATGTTGATGCATTAGAAAAATTAGAAAGTGAAGGTGTTAAAATTTATCCTACACCAAATGCTATCAGAACTATTAAAAATAAAATCAAACAAAAAGAATTTTATCATCATAATGAAATACCAACGGCTCATTTTGTTATCACACAAAATTTATCTGAATTAAACAATCACCTCCATCTTATTCCTGCTGTTCATAAAATTGGAGAAGGTGGTTATGATGGAAAAGGGGTACAAGTTATAAAAGAGGAAAGCCATATCAGTAAAGGCTTTGATGCACCGGCAGTTTTAGAAAGAATGGTAAATATTAAAAAAGAAATTGCAATTATTATTGCAATGAATGATAAAAGTGAATCTGCAATTTATCCGGCTTCAGAAATGATATTTGATTCTGTTTTAAATTTATTAGATTATCAATTATCGCCTGCAATACTTCCTGAAAAAATATTATGGAAAGCTGAAGCAATTGCAATGAAAGTAGTTAAACAATTAAAGAGTGCCGGTTTATTTGCCATTGAATTGTTTGTTACTGATACTGATGAAGTATTGGTGAATGAAACTGCACCTCGTGTTCATAACAGCGGGCATCATACTATTGAAGCAAATTATTGTAGTCAATATGATATGCTATGGAGAATCATCTTACAATATCCTTTAGGAAATACAAAAGCTATTTTACCATCTGCCATTGTAAACATTTTAGGTGCTGATGGATTTAACGGCATTGCAAAATATGATGGATTAGATGAAACATTGAAAATGGAAAACGTTTTTGTTCATTTATATGGTAAACAAAAAACAAAGCCCGGCAGAAAAATGGGGCATGTAACTATTATTAGTAAAGATTATCAAGACCTTACTCACAAGGCCAATAAAATAAAGCATACATTGAAAGTAGTTAGTTAATCAAACTTCACTTTATATTTTAGGCATCTAATTGTTTTAGATTTGTAACAATGAATTCATCTGATTTAAATATTGATAACACAAATCCTCCAACTGATAAACTACTCATGTTCGAAAATCGTTTGCTTAAAGTATATAAACATAAATGCAAACATGCAAAGCGTTTGAATGTTTCTTGCTGGCGAGTTTATGATCATGATCTTCCTGAATTCCCTTTCTGCATTGAATTGTATGATGATAAAGTTTATTTAGCCGAATATTTACGTAAACATGGAATGACCGATGAAAAACATGAAGCATGGTTAGAAGAATGTATTGTTGTTGTTTGCAAAATATTAGGAACTGCTAATGAAAATGTTTTTATCAAACAAAGAAAAAGAATGCATCATCGTAATCAACAATACGAAAAATTAGATGCAGTAAAAGATTTTTTTACAGTTGAAGAAAATGGATTGAAATTTTTAGTCAATCTTACTGATTATTTAGATACCGGTTTATTTTTAGATCATAGAACTACTCGCCAAATTTTTAAACAAGAAAGTGAAAATAAAAGAGTGTTGAATTTGTTTTGCTATACAGGTTCATTCTCTGTTTATGCCGCAGCAGGAAATGCTAAATCAGTTACTTCAGTTGATCTTTCAAAAACTTATTTGAATTGGGCAGAAGAAAATTTTAAAGAAAATAAATTTCCCGATATTAAAAAATATCATTTCATTCATGAAGATGTAAAGCAATATTTAAAAACATTACAACCTGACAGTTTTGATTTGGTGATAATGGATCCGCCGACATTCAGTAACAGTAAACGCATGAAAGACTTTTTAGACATTCAAAGAGATCATGCAGAACTATTAAATGATGTTTTAAAAGCAACAAACAAAAATGGCATTGTTTATTTTAGTACCAACTTTACAAAATTTATTTTAGAGAAAGAAAAAATAATGGCTACAGAAATTAAAGACATCACCAAAGCCACTACTCCATTTGATTTTGAAGGAAAATTAAAAAGATGGTGTTATAAGATTATTAAATAATTATTATTTTTCAAAACCGTAATCTCTTTCTACTAAACAAATTCTAACCTTATATTTCGCATACCATTTTTCCTTACCGAATTGTTGTGCCAATAAATGTTCAATGTTTTGTTTCCAATTTTTAATGGATTCTAAACTATCCCAATAACTAACGGTAATACCAATTTCACTTCTTGCACTTTCATGACCCAAATAACCTTCCTGTTGTTGCGCCAATATTTCCATTCTATTTGCCATTTCGCTGTAATCC
>CAILAF010000620.1 GCA_903832075.1 uncultured Chitinophagaceae bacterium | reverse complement strand
TTCTTCTTTTTTATTTTTATCAACTCGGGTAATAATATATAAATAAGTTTCTCCTTGCTTTACATCATTATCAAAATACACATGCCCTAACGCCATTTTTATTTTGATACTGAAATAAAAAAACTTATACGATTCAGGAAATGGGTGTGTTTTAAAAAAGTTTGATACATCGTTATTCGATTTAAGTTTAAATTGTTTTTTTATCCCTTCAATTTCATTAGAAGAAAATAGTTTTGTTAAATCTGAATAATTTTGAACACCCTGAACAGCAATTACTTTTTTGTTGTCTACAGAAGCACTATCTGCATTATCATGTAAAATCAATCTCCTTTCAACCACAAAATAATTCGTTGAAGAAAATGTAACTGAATCGAGTGAATTATCGTGAATTAAATCATACATATAAATGTAATTGCCTTTCGGAGATGTAACCGATGGAATATATCTTTCTTTATTATTATTCTGTGCCGACAAATCTGAAAATAACACCAGAAGAAAAAGTATAATTATTATTTTTTTATTCATCATAATTATTGTTATAAATTTTTTAATCGTGACTTACACTTAACCCATTTGTTTGTGAATAACTGAAACTACCGGCTGCATTAAGACATATTTTAAACCCGGGCCTTGGATTGCCATGACATCTAACTATACAATAGTCATTACAAACATCATAATTATTTAAAGCGATATAAGCATTAAAACTACCACTGCCTTCAATATGCCAACCTAATGCATCACTGTGCCCCCCGCTTAAATCAAGCGAACCACTAATACCCCCGCTGAGATCAACATTAATCGTACCATCCGCTATGTTAGCATGTGCGTCGGCACTTCCATTTGCATCTAAATGAATTTTTGCTAAGAATGTTGATGTTGAATAATTATAATACAACAATAACTGGCCGCTTGCACCATAACTATAATTTACAGTAACATCACCATCTAAATAAGATTTGTTGCCGGTTGTTTGCGGAATAGAAGCCTGAATATTTAAATAAACACCGTTAAAACTATGTCCATCAGAGTTTCGTGCATCTGTAGGAATAGAATCAAATATAGTATGTGCAGCTTGCGGCACATTAGGTGCATTATTATCGTAATTAATACCAATTGCAATTGTTGCATTACCATTTGCAATTCCGGCAATATTTACTGAGGCATTAATACCCATAAAAAATGCAGCAGTAGAGTCGGGCTTAACTTGCCCAAACAATACACCAACTATATTACATCTTACATCTTTTACTAATTCCTTATTATTTACATTAACAACAACACTTAAAAATTCTCTACAAAAATCAACTGTTGCATCAATTGTCCCAAAGGTTGAGTCTTTTAATATCAATGTTCCATGACCTCGTAAAATTGGTTTATCCCCACATGCGGCTCCTTCAAATAAAATTCCAAGTGTATCAACTTTCAAATAAGTTGCATTAGTAGTAGGTTTGGTTGGGGTAAGTCCGCACTCCCCTTTTAAATAAACCATAAATTGATCACCGGCTGATTGATAAACAAAACCACCACCACCACTATACCATGAAATCGGGCCAGTTTTAACTCCAGTTAACGGAACCGAAATACTTGCCTGCATGTAGGTATCAGTATTCCTGATTTTATAATAACCAAAACTTGCACTTAATTTTTTTGAAGCTATTGTTAAACTACCATTTCCATTAAATCCAATTGAATCGCCATCTAATTTTATGATAGCATTTACATCTAATGTAAATGCAGTATTCTGAATGTGTAAAGAAACACTATCAACTTTTATATGAAATGAATCATTAAACATTCCAAAAGCTATTTGTGCATTAGCATCAACATTAATAGCTTTTGTTTCAAAACCTAAACCACCTTTAATTCCAATACCCCAATTGGTACCCGAATTAGTATCATCTAATGGTTCATCTTCAGTTGCATCAGGTCCTTGTTTTGGTTCAGGAGGATCTTTTCCAAGTAATAAATTATTTACTTCGCTCATTTCCAAATCTTTCTTTACTCCTACTACTAACTTATCAATATTAATATGAGCTACACTTAAATTAACCTTCGCATCAGATTTTGCAGCAAACAATACCGACCAATCTTTTGAATCAAATTCAAATGTTTCTATTTCAATTGGAAATACACCGCTAAGAACCGGAGGTTTCTTTTTTGATGATGAAGAACTGGAAGAAGAATCCGATTCCCAATCTAATGAACCTGAAATTGAAAATGAAAAACTCTTTTTTGTACCGTCATATTGTAAATCTATTTTTCCTTCCGGCCCTTCAGTTTTAAAAGTAAGATTCTTCATTTTTAACCCTTTCTCCGGCAATAACAAGCTTAGTTCAGCACTAAATCCACCAGCATCAGATTTCGATATATAAAATTTTTTAATAGTCAATACATTTTTCTCCGAAGATCTTTTCGGAGTACTTGCAGCACTTCCAGATGTATCAACTTTATTTGAAGAAGTTGTTGAGCTTTTACTTGAAGTAGAACTTGATGCTGTAGTACTTGTTTGATGTTGACTTGAAGCAAGGGGCTGACCTTTTTTATGCAAAGCTTTTGTAACTGCTCCAGTGTTTGGATCAGTTGTGTTGCTTGCACCACTTGTATCTACAGGATTTGCAGAACTTTTTTGCGGAATCTCTTTTTTAGTAAACCAAACTTCACCTGCAAATCCAACACCCGGATTACGTGTACCCATTCCTTTAATATCAATCTCAGTCAACTTTGTTTGAAGTTTCCCCATTTGCAAAAACAAAGGATCATTCTTCATATTCAAATCAATTTCTTCAAAACCAAAATCTCTTCCAATAGTTGTATTGTTAATGCTTACTTTATTATCGTTAGGTCTTCCTTTTGCAGTAGCTTTTAAAATATCTTCAGGTATTTTAAAGAATCCTTTTAGATGAATACCGGTAGAATCCAAAATACATTTCTTCTTTAAAATTGTAAGTTCAAAAACAGAAAAAATATTTGCGTGAATAACAGTATCAGGAGTTGAACTATTCATCTCACCGAACGTTAAAGGAAACGATTGTTCTTTTCCATTAAATGCACTTCTTTCATCATGATCCGGTGAAATAAAAATGTATTGGAATTTATATAAAGAATTAGGTAATTGCAATTTAGCATCTGGTAAATCAAATGGGAACTTTGAATTAATAGTACGAATTGTACTTGTTTTTAAATTTATATCTCCTGTTACAACACCTACACTAAATTTTCTTTCCCCGGCTGTAGCTTTTTGCGGCATTTTTAATTTTAGGTTCGAAATTTCAACAGGTGCATAACCAAATGCCTTTGCATGTAATAAACCTTCGGTAAAACTTACACCGGTTGTATCGGTTGGGAATGCATTTCCATCTGCATCCACCACAACTTTTATACTCGAAAAACTTAATTTTTCTTCTCCACTAACTGTGCTGAAAACTCTATTACTTTCTAATTTTATTTTACCTGTCACCAAAAACGTACTATCATTTCCTGCGGGTGTTTGTGTATCAACTTCAATTTCATAGCCGGCAAATGTTTCTATAATTCTTGATGCTTTATTCTTTGGTAATTTTATATTTAGAGAATGAGTTAATGCACCTAATGTATCTTTTGCAAAATTTACTGTGGTATCAACTGCAAAATATCCATCCCGAATAACATGTATTTTTAAAGTATTTGCAGGAACAAATGTTCTGTAAACACCTAATGAATCTGTTGTTGAATTAATATCACTAAATCCATCAACCGTTACACTTACAGAATCGAGTTTTTTTCCTGTACTATCCGAAACATAAGTGCTTAACTTAACAGTTGGTGGAACTACTAACTGCAAATAATCATTATCAGCTTGCGTCTTTCTTACAAATGTACCTTGTACTGTATTAAAATAAGGTGTACTTGAAGTTATAGGTTTTGAAGTATCTCTAATAATTGTGTAATGTAATAATTGATTATTGTAACGATTTGTTGGCAAGCGAAAAACGTTATCGTTTCCTTCACGAACAGTATCAACCATTACATTAACAGAGTCGGAATATGAAGCAACATTTACAGAATCAACAGTATAAAGAATTGCGCCGGCTAATGGTTGCAAAACCTTATTTTGTTTGATCATTGGCTTTATTTTGAAAGTACTTAAATGATCCATTGAAATGTTTAAGTAATAACAACCTGTAAATGATTCATTTTTTAAATCAATATAGCTGCTATCGATAGATGGAAAAAGTCTTTGTACATGCTTTACCCAATTAGTTGTTGAATCATGGTAATAAGTGTTCCCAGTCTTATCCTTATAACCCTGCGCGGAAGTAGTACAAAAGGATGGACTAAAGGAATCATCTTGTTGACCCGCCTTAAAAATAAAATTCCCATTTTTATCAGTTGTTGCCATTACTTTGTTTTTGTAAGTAATTACAGCATTTGCTAATGGCGTTGGTTTACTATCGTTTGACAGAATAGTGCCATACCATACTTCCATTGGGCGATTGTGAACATTTAGGTCTGTACTAATTGTTGTGCTATCCGCCGACAAGGTATGAGTATCAATAAAACTATATGTACAATATTGTCCATATTTTACATCCAACCCTGTACTTAAACGTATTTTATTGTTTACAGAAAATTTACATGCCGGTACAGTAAGGCTATAGGAGGTGTAAGTTGTATGAGGTGTATGATCAGTAATGTTACCATTCCAAGGATCAACAATAGTATCAAGAATTTGATAGCCCGTATTAGCATCTTTGTAAACTACTACCCAAACAGCCACTAAGTTCCTAGTTTGTGATGAATCATTTAATTTAGTATGCGTTGAATCATTATAAATTTTCCCTGTATAAGTTATATACGGATCATACAAAAGCGGTGCATTATAAATACTACTGTATTGTAAATGACCAGAATTAAGTTGTAGTGTTGAAGTATACCAAAAAGAAAATTTATTTGGATAAGATATTCTTGACAATAAACTATTATAGTCGCTTGCACAAATAATATTAGTAAACTGTTTTGTATCATTACTTGAAGCAACTTTTACATAATCGTTTCCATTATAAGATGTAACAACAGCACTTGCTTTACTACCATATAAAACTTTATAACTTTTATCCCAATCCGATTTTAATATAAACCAATCAACATTGCCTCCATTTAATGAAGTTGATAATCCTTGTTTATCTCCTAAATAAATTGACGGATGAACAATGATACTTTTAACAATAAAAATTGTTGAGTCGCTAATTGTAGATAAAATTTGTTTACCCGAATTAATATTCTTTAAATTATAAGTTACACTTGAATTGGTAAATAGATCTGTTGAAGATGGAAGCGTAATTTTTACCGACCACTGACTTGCGGAATTTTTTAAAATAGTACCGGTATCTACACTTAAAGAATATTTACCCGTAGCATCAGTTGTAGCAGATTGTTGCACATTACCATCTTTCAACAAACTAATAGTTGCATTTGCAAGAGGTAAATTATTATTTACATTATTATATGTTTCTGCTTTACCGCTAGCAGTATCTTTCCACGAATGATTTTTTGATGAAACACCTCCTGTTAATGAGGGAGCCGATGAATAATTTTGCCTTTCATTATATCCCCAAAAAACAGTTCCTGATTTTTTTGCAACAGGCGGTGGTGGTGGTATTGGAAAATTGATAGATTGCGTTTGAGTATAATAAGTATTAACAGCGTCACAAACGGTTCCAACTTTAATTATATAAGATTTTCCAAGGTCTACTGAATTAATTTGATAACTGGAACCACCATTGGTTAAACTTACATTATTCCATAAAGAACTTGCAGAATCTTTATAGGAAACTGTATAGTTCTTTATATTAGGATTATTAGTCCAACTTATATTAATACCCTGACCAATTTTTGATATTTGTAAATTTTGAGGAATGCTGCAATCTTTTCTATAATTAAAACTATAAATATCACTAACACCATTATTTCTCAATTGACTTTGTTGTGTTACATCATTTGCAACAACCTGAACATTCCATGCATATTTTTTCCCTGCAAGTAAAACTGGCATTGTGGCTAATTGTCCGTAAGAAAAAGTTGTTGTTGTTATTGTTG
>CAILAF010000619.1 GCA_903832075.1 uncultured Chitinophagaceae bacterium | reverse complement strand
GTAGCTCAGTAGGTTAGAGCGACAGTTTGTGGCACTGTAGGCCGTGGGTTCGAGACCCATCGTTCTCCCAAATTAGAACCTTGAAGGTTTACCTTCAAGGTTTTTTATATAAATCAGGCGCATGAATTATTGGTTATTTTTTATTCCGCTTTTCGCTGCTTTTGCAGGATGGTGTTCTGTTTGGGTAATTATCCAATCTTTCTTCTATCCTAAAAAAGTTATAAATATTTTTGGACTAAAACTCTACGGAATATTATATAAATATAAAAATTCAATAATTGATGGCATTGCAGTTTATGCAGCCAAGCAATTTTCATTCACCAATTTATTAGAAGAAAAAATTAATAATCCAAAAACATTAGAAGGATTAATGCCGCTTATTGAAGATCATATTGATGATTTTTTAAGAAAAAAATTAGCTGAACAAATTCCAATGATCAGTATGCTTATCGGCGAAAAAACCATTATACAATTGAAATCAATCTTTATAAAAGAGTTGAAAGATTTATTTCCTTCGATCATAAAAAATTATATGAACAATCTTTCCAATGATTTTAATATCGAAAAATTAATAAAAGATAAATTGAATAATACAGATACAAATGCGCTGATTCATTCCATCAAACAAAAATTATCCAAACAATTTATATATATACAATTAACAGGATTCATTATCGGTTTAGTAATTGGTATTATTGAAATGTTTTTGTTTAATAATATTTAAAATGCAATTCACCGAATTATTGAATAGATGAAAATTGAACTTTATCCATTCAAAATTGCCATATTACCGTTCGTACATATCCGGCAACTTTTATCCTTAATCTAAGTCGAACTTTGCAGTGCAAACACAATTTGTAATTATCATGAGAAACTTTTTATTATTAACAGTTATTGTTTTTACGTTGTCTACATTAAATGCTCAACCACCCAGCGGAAACAGAGGTGGAGGAAGAGGAGGATTTGGTGGACAGAATATGAATCAAGGTCATTTGTATGGAAAGATTGTGGATTCAAAAACCAATAAAGGTATTCCAGGCATTACAGTTCAATTAACCGGAAATAAATTTGATACGGTTAGTAAACAAATGAAACAAGCCATTTTGAAAACTGTTATTACAGTTGCAAATGGTGATTTTAGTTTAGAGAATCTTTCTGTAATGGGGAATTTTAAATTAAAAATTACAGGAGTAGGTTATAAACAACTTGAACAAAACGTTTCTTTCAATATTAAAATGCCGCAAGGTGGTGGTAATACACAAGTACAAACTGGTGGATTACAAGAAGGCAATGGAAGTGGTATGGGAAATGGTATGCAACAAATGCTTGGTCAATTAGATAAAGATTTAGGTAACATAAAAATTGAAGTTTCTGCAACTGATTTAGGAAATGTTACAGTTACTTCCTCTTCAAAACCACAATTTGAAATGGGTATTGATAGAAAGATTTATAATGTAGAAAAGGATTTAGCAAGCACCGGACAAACAGCTACAGAAGTAATGAAAAATATTCCATCTATTAATGTTGATATTGATGGAAATGTTACATTACGAAATGCAGCACCAACAATTTTTATAGATGGTAGACCGACTACTTTAACATTAGATCAAATTCCTTCTGATATTATTGATAAAGTTGAAATCATTACCAATCCATCTGCAAAATATGATGCATCCGGTGGTAATGCAGGAATTGTAAATATTGTTTTGAAGAAAAATAAAAAGAATGGTTATAACGGCGGATTCAGAACTGGTATAGATTCTAGAGGAAAAGTAAATTTAGGCGGTGATATAAATTACCGTCAAAATAAATTAAACTTTTTTGCAAGTGCAAACTTTAATCAACGCAAATCAATTTCAAATTCTTCTACAACACAATTAAATACTTTAACAATACCAAGCACTATATCTAACACAAATGAAAGTATTAATGAAGGTGATTTCGGATTTTTTCGTGGTGGCTTAGATTACTTGGTAGATAATAGAAATACATTTTCTATAACAGGAAATTTTAATAAAGCAAGTTTTGTACCACATACAACACAGGTTACTGATTCAACTATCAATGGAACATTTGCTTCGTATAGTAATGGTTTATCTAATAGCACTACCGGTATGCAAAATGTTGGTTCACAATTCAGCTATAAACACAATTTTGCAAAAAATGGTCATGACTTATCTGCTGATTTTAATTATAATTCAAACACTAACAATAGTAACAACGCAATTGGCACTTATACATATTTGCCTAATACAACTACATTAAAATACAATCCTTTATTACAACAAACTTATAATTCCGGTTATAGTCATTTTTATACAGCACAAACAGATTATGAAAATCCATTGACAGATGATAGTAAATTAGAAATAGGCGCCAGAGCAGCAATCAGAGATTTTTACAATAATAGTACTCAAAATATTTTTGATTATACTACCGGAAAATATATAAATATACCAAGCATAAGTAATAAATATAAATTTCATGATGAAGTATACGCAGCTTATACTACTTATACTTTTAAAGTTAATAAATGGAGTTATTTATTGGGATTTAGAGCAGAAAGTTCTAATTATACAGGAACCTTATTGAATAGTTCAGGAGCTGATTCTGCAACATTCAAAGTAAATTATCCATTAAGCTTATTTCCAAGTGCATTCATCACTTACAAGGTTGATGCAAAACAAGATTTTCAAATTAATTATTCTCGCAGAATCAATAGACCTAACTTCTTTCAGTTAATGCCTTTCCCTGATTATACTAATTATCCTTTAAGTATAAGTATTGGTAACGCAGGTTTGAAACCTGAATTCACCAATTCATTCGAAATGTCATATAATAATGCTTATAAAAAAGGAGCAAATTTTTTAGCTACAGTTTTCTTTAAATACACAACTGATTTAATAACCAGATATAATTATCGCGGACCAAATGCATTGAATGCCGGTGATAGTATTTATTTTTCAACTTATATAAATGCGAACAGTGCAATTGCTTATGGGTTAGAATTAACCAATAAAATTCCTGTAACCAAATGGTGGGATTTAACATTGAATGGAAATTTATTTAATTCTCAGATCAATGCAACAATTCCGGGACAAAACATTGCAAACTCTTTAGTAAGTTGGTTTATAAAAATGAATAATGCTTTGAAGGTTGCGAAAGGATTTTCTATACAATTCAGCGGCAACTATCAAGCAAAAACAGTATTGCCACAAAGCACTTCCGGAGGTGGTGGAGGCGGTGGTGGAATGGGCGGCGGCGGCGGAATGGGTGGTGGTGGTTATGGCGGCGGCGTTCAAACAACTGCCCAAGGTTACATTCTTCCACGATATAGTTTTGATTTGGCTTTAAGAAAAGATTTTACATGGAAGAACGGACAATCAGGTTCACTTACACTTGGTATGAATGATATTTTCCGTACACAAGTTGCCCAAACACATTCTGAACAACCAGGTTTGTTTGTAATGGATAGCGAAAGAAGAAGAGATCCGCAAGTATTGCGTTTAAACTTTACTTATCGTTTTGGTAAATTTGATGTTCAATTATTCAAACGTAAAAACAATAAAACAGACCAAAGTGGAATGGATATGATGCAAAGTGGCGCTAATTAATTATTTAATATTAGTTCATAATAAAAGAGTTGCATCAAAAAAGATGCAACTCTTTTATTTTTGCCAAGAATTTCTTTCATCTTCACATCGTAACTTCGTTTTAATATGAGAATAATAAAATCAATACTGCTTCTATTAATCCTCCCATTTATCTCATGCAATTCAAATAACAGTTTTACTAAAGCAGAAAACGCTTTAGATGCAGGAAGAGAATTTATTGATGGTTTTTTAACAGGTAATTTTGATAAAGCAACTTTTTTTATGTTGAATGATAGTATTAATGTTAAATACCTCCTAATACAAAAAAAAATATATAACCCTAAATCAAACGAAGAAAAAAAACAATTGAAAGAATCTTCTATCATTATTAATGAAGAATCAATAATTAACGATAGTATTCACATCATCAACTTTAAAAACTCATTTGATAAAGTACCTCGTGTAATAAAAGTAATATTGAGAAATAAAGAATGGAAGGTTGATCTTAAATATTCATTTAACGGAAATCTATGATACTTAAAAACTTTATTCTTGTTGCCCTTGGCGGAATGATTGGTTCTGTTGTTCGTTATTTTTTTTCCGTAATTATTAAACATAATACTTTTCCTTTTGCAACTTTTACTGTAAACATTTTAGGTTCATTTATTATTGGAATTGTTATGTGCATGGCAGTTAAAGAAGAAGGGTTTGGTGATTGGCGTTTATTTCTTGCAACCGGCATCTGTGGCGGGTTTACAACTTTCTCAGCTTTTTCTTGGGAATGCATTGCAATGTTGCAACAACAACGTTATATTAGTTTTGCTTTATATTCTGTTGGAAGTTTATTATTAGGATTTTCAGCAACTTTTTTAGGTTATTGGATAATAAAATAATTTTTTATGATGACAGTCTTACATCCATGGCATGGGGTTCATTACGGAGAACAAGCACCCAGAATTGTTACAGCGGTTATTGAAATTCCACAAGGAAGCAGATGCAAATATGAAATTGATAAACCAAGTGGTTTATTAAAATTAGATCGTGTAATTTATTCATCGTTCTATTATCCCATCAATTATGGATTCATTCCGCAAACTTATGGAGATGATAAAGATCCTTTAGATATTTTAGTCATTACTTCTTTACCGGTTGTTCCGCTAACATTAATGCAAGCCAAAGTAATTGGTGTAATGCAAATGATTGATAGTGGTGATGCCGATGATAAAATTATTGCAGTTGCTTCAAACGATCCGGGTGTTAATTATTATAATAATATTGAAGAATTACCTAAACATTTTTTTGATGAATTGCGTCATTTCTTTGAAGAATATAAAAAATTAGAAAACAAAACTGTGGTAGTTGAAGAATTCAGTGATAAAGCCACTGCACTAAAAATAATTGAAGAAGCTATTCAACTTTATAAAGACAATTTTAAAAATAATTAAATTGAAAAAAATGTCATTTACAATTTCGATGATCATCATCCTGTTATTAATAGGATTTGCATCCGGTATGCTTAGTGGTTTAATTGGCGTTGGTGGCGGAATTCTTATAGTTCCTGCCTTGGTATTCTTTTTAGCATTCTCACAAAAGGAAGCACAAGGAACTTCATTAGGTATTTTATTATTACCCGTTGGCATTTTAGCAGTAATGAAATATTATAAAGATGGATTCATTGATACTCGTGTAGTTTTATTGGTTTCGATGGGATTCTTTGTTGGTGGCTATTTTGGAAGCAAGCTGGCCTTATCGTTACCGGATGCAACAGTAAAAAAAATATTCGCTGTTGTAATGATGTTAGTTGCACTAAAATTATTGTTTCTTGATAAACCGAAAAAACAAGATGATACAAAACCTGCAATTACTAATATTGATCAAACAAAAATAAAGAGTTGAAAAAAATAATTCACCCCCCTATCTTTGTCAAAAATCAACTTTACATGGAAACAAAAAAATCAACTGGAAAATATTGGGCAATTTGTTTTGTATGGACAGCCATTTTAATTTTTATGTTAGCTACTCCATCTGTTAGACAATTTTTTTGGTTAGCATTACCGGGCACTGCTACTTATTTTGCAAAAGCATTAGATATTATGTAATCAATTATACTTTCTAAAAAAGATAGCCTTCACATTGGAAGGCTTTTTTTGTTTTAAGAATGATAACGTTTAATGATTCTAAGCCGATGTGTTCTTTCCCCTGTATCATTATTAATTATTCCGGCATTATCTATTTTATCAATCCTAACTTTACCGGATGCATGAATAATAGTTTGATTATCTAATAAAACTCCAACATGAACGATTTTCCCATCTTCATTATCAAAAAAAGCTAAATCACCGCATTTTGTTTCTT
>CAILAF010000618.1 GCA_903832075.1 uncultured Chitinophagaceae bacterium | reverse complement strand
TTTGGATAGGTAACTTTATAAGTGATCGTTGAGTTTTTACACAAAATTGTATCTGACCCAAGATTAACTTTTGGCTTGACCTCAAAATCATATTTGATGGTATCATACAAATAACAATTCCCTTTTTTCAAAATTAAAGCAAATGATCCAGGTGTATAAACTGGTATCGATTGCATTGTTGAATATAGAAAATAACTGTTCGGATTTACACTATTTGTTCGATACCATTTGTATGAATCTGCTTGAGGAGAACTAACTGTGAAATAGTTACCATAACAAGTGGATGAATCATTCCCAAGATTTAAAACAGGTAAGCTGTCTTTCAAAACCTTTATTGTATCAAGCATTGTACAAGATCCTTTAGTAATCTTAACCCAGTAAGATCCCGCACTACTTACATTTATAAATGAATCAGTCGAATTTGTACTCCACAAATACGAATTAGCTTTAGTAGAACCAGCTGAAACTACTATAGGATAAGAATTACTATCGCAGAAATGAATATCATTTCCTAAAAATGATTTGGAAGCAGCAAGACTGACTATAACAGAATCAAGACTGTTACAACCTGTGGGTGTAGTTACCTTAAGCCAATAAATACCTGCACGGTTTATATTTAATGAAGAATCTACATTACCGTTTTGCCAATAATATTTTACCCCAGGGCTATGTGTTGGCTTGAGAACAAGTGATGAATTTAGACATAACATGGTATCAGGTCCTAAACTAACAGTAGGTTTTTGTGAGTTTGTAATATGAAATGAATCTGTATTGAAAATACATACAGCAGAGTCAACAATTTTTAGCCAATAATAATTTGGCGAAGTGATATGAATGGAAGAAGTTCTTGCATTGGTGTTCCATAAGTAACTTGTTGCATTTGGATAAGAAGTATTTAAATCCATAGAAACAGTTCCCCCACAAAAATCAGTATCCTTTCTCAATGAATGAGATCTATTTACTAAAATCACATCATCAATATAGTAATAACTAAGTCCTGTCCATCCTGTAAAACAAGTACCAGAAGCTGTTGTTCCCACTGTTGTAGTATTTGCACTGCTTGGTTCTTGAAAATTACCAATAGTCATGTAATGTTCCCCTCCGTTAGCAACATAACATGAATTAATTCTTGTCCAACCTGCCTTTCCTGTTACATTAAAAGAAGTTGAAATTTGTGGTCTGCAATTAAGAATAGTTTTCCCAGATTGTTTAACTGCTGAATCTGAAAAAAAGACACCGATGTTTGTTGCGGTACAACTATTTTCGCTTAAGCTGACAAACATTTCAAAGAAATAAATTTGACCAGCTACGAGATATCCGTTTAACGTATCCTGAATATATTCACACTCTGAATAAGATGCAGAGGATATGGTATATATCCCAGCATACCCTTCTCCTGAATGCGGTGCTTGATTTCCAAAATCATTGTAGGGAGTACTGACTCCTGAAGTGGATGAAGCACATGAATTAAAGTAGTCGGGAGAGTTGCCGGTAGGTGAAATCCAGCCATCTGCATAGGTCAATTGATCATATCCTGTTGGGCATGTTGAGTAGCTCTCAAAATCTCCATTTGGTACAAAGTTCTGCCCTCTAGCAATATTAAATGTTGCTAACGATACCAATAAAAATATAATGGTTACTTTAGAGGCAATGAGCTTCACTCTGTAAAATCAATAAACTAAGGTATTATTTCTTTAATTATTTTCCTAAAATATTTTGCGTTTCAATAAAAAAATTGATGAAAAATT
>CAILAF010000617.1 GCA_903832075.1 uncultured Chitinophagaceae bacterium | reverse complement strand
TTTGAATACTTAATGTCATTCAACCAATTCAGCCATCTGTTCGATGAAAAAAATGGCATTAAGTATTACACGACTCTTGTTTGTCCTTCAAAAGACACTTTAGCAACTAAATACTTTGCAACAGGAGAACTTGCATTAAACACGAAAAAATACGAATTGGCTGTAAAATGGTTTGAACGTGCAGTAAAACGAGATACAGCTTTTTGCGATGCATGGAATAGTTTAGGAGTAGCACACCAACAACTAAATAATTTCAAAAAAGCTTATTGGTCTTATATTCATGGTGCAATGAATAATAAAACAAATGAGAAAAGTTGGATTAATCTTCATTATCTTATGAAAATGTCAGGCGACACGATTAATGCAATAAAGAGCTTAGAACATTTAATCGAATACGCCCCAACAAATCCAAATGGATATTCTGAACTTTGTAAATACTATAAAGAAATTGGTGAATCAGAAAAGGCAATTGAGGTAAAAAAAAGAGCTGAACTAAAAGGAATCATTGTTCAATGATATAAAGAATAGTAAATATCTAACCCCACAATACAATCCTGCGGCATTAAAGGATGCTATTATGAACTGGAGCACATATAATCATAAAAAACAATCGTATATCATGAAAAATCTGATTTTCACTTTACTTGCATTAACACTTTCACTGCCTATTTTTGCTCAGGAAGAAGAATACAAGAGTAAAGAAAGGGATGATTATTGGAAAGATGTTCACTTTAAAGAATTTGAACCTCTGGAAAAACAAAAAATACTTGATTTCAAATCAACGAATTATCAACTGGTGGAAATTAAAGATTTCGACCCTTATGACTCAAAGAGATATTTTACACCTGCTGAGGATTCAATTATGCAACAATTTTCAAGACAACATTTTTTTTCAAAACCTGAACTCATTGGGAAAATAGACAGGGTAAAGATTCTGAAATACGAAAAAAATCAGGATAAAGAAGCTTTTATATATTGGAATGGTGTTTTCGAAGATATCTTTTTTGGAGAAACCGGGATTTGGCTGGCATACAAAGAGAGCAAAACGACTGACTGGAAATACTACTATACAGGTATTGTGCAGAAGCAGCCATTATACGTGAAATGGTATTCTAAAATTCCGCTTATGCTTGAAAATAATAAATTTCAGATTGAAGCCTCTTTAATGCAACAAACGGCACCTTTCTCCCATCCGGGTCCCGGAGCAGAATATCAACTGGTTAAAGATGGACTTGCAGTAGTTTTCGACTTGAGCGTGATAAGCAAAGATTCCGACAATGATGGATTGACAGATATTGTTGAAGAAAAACTATGCACAAATCCGTTTAATAAAGATACTGATAACGATGGGATTCCGGATAATATTGATTTAAACCCACGTTTCAATTTGAAAAGAACAGACAAAACACTTCTTTATGAAGCGTTTTTAAATAATGACACTCCATGGAAATCATTTGTAAGAGTTCCAAAGTACATCAAAGATCCTCATAAGAAATCAGCAAACGATTCAACAGAAACAATTCTTATTGTAACCGATGATCCGGAATTACAGGCTGTTGAACCAACAAAACAACGTGTTATTTTCATGACAGATAAAGAGTACGAACAATCAAAGGGTCTTTTTAAAACAGGTTTAAACAGAATGACTCTTGGCCCATTGTTTAAAGTAGATAATAAGAAAAATACTTATATCATTAGCACCAGTATCAATACCGGAGGAGAAGAATATCTGATAATCCGGACTAAAAACGGCTGGAAAATCAAACAATATTCATCCTGGATATCCTGACCATTTGTCCTGCCCTATTGTCTAACGTTGAAAAAAGTAATAGTAAATATTAAGTCACGATACAATCCTGCGGCAACAAGGGTAATGCTAAAAAAAAAAATATCACATATGAAAAAAGAACAGAGATCAT
>CAILAF010000616.1 GCA_903832075.1 uncultured Chitinophagaceae bacterium | reverse complement strand
GCACTCATTCCACCATATTGTTCAATTACATAAATGGTTGGCAGATTTAATTGAGGAAATATATCAATAGGAATTGTTTTAATTGCAACTATTGAGAACATCATAAGTCCAATAAACAAAACTAAAATCGCTATAGGTTTTTTTAATGCTGTTCTTACCATGAGTAATTATTTTATTTGTTGAATGAACAAATCAAGATTGTTTGTTGCTGTTGCTTTATTAAATACGGCTATATACCAACTGTTCATGGCATCTATATAATCAATTTGAGAACGATACAAAACAAAAGAAGCATTCGTTAAATCAATCAAACTAATGATTCCTGCTTTGTATTGCGCCAATTTTTGATGATATACTTCTTGTGCTGCATTCATTTGAATTGGCAATTCACGTAAATTATCATCTGCAATTTTTATTGCATCCTGCGATTGTATCAATGCATTATTTAATGATAATTGTTGTTGTAATAAATCGTAATTAGCAGCTTCTGTTTCAAAATGACTTATTTGTAATTTATCTTTTCGATGTATACCATTAAATAGATCATACACAAATGAAACACCAGCTGCATAATTAAATCTTTCATATCCTAATCCATTTGCCAATGATTGATATTGATCATTATAAGTAATGCTCGATCCTCTTGCCCAAGTACTTCCGGCTAATAAAATTTTTGGTTGAAAACTTTTGCTCACTAACTTTTCGTTAGCAATATTGAAATCTCTTTTCTTAATATAATAATCAATCAAAGGATGGTGTAACGTATCCATTGCAAATTGATCGGGTAATATTTTTGGCAAATACATTTCATTAGAAGTATCAGCTAATATTTTTGATGAAGCAATTCCGGTATAAAAAGAAAGTTGATCTTTTAATTGAAATAATATTCCGTTAATTTGATTATAGGTTGAACGTGCTTTGGATAATTCTGCTTTTGCCAAAGAAGAATCAACACCGGCAACAATTCCATTTTGCGTTAATGATTTAATTAAATCAAAAATGTATTGATATCTTTCAATATTCATCTTCTCTGCATTCAAGCGAAATTGTATTTGCACTAATTGTAAATACAATTGTGTAACACTTGCTTTTACAGAAAAAACAGTTCTTTGCAAATCTGACATTTGCACATTGCTGAATGATTCCGCATTTTTTATTTTAGCATTCTTCAATCCAAAATCTGCTAATAAATATTCGCTATACAATACGCCAATATTGGTTGCTGCCGGTTGCCAATTATTGGAAGCTCTGTTTGCACCTGAAATAGAAGGGATGATTTCTAATGGCAAAGATGTTCCGGGTAATTGATTGGCTGATGCAACATTAATCTCATCACTCACATTCAATGTTGGTATGAAAGAATGTTTAACATCTATAACATTGGCCCGGGAACTGTTTACCAATGCTTGTTTTTGTAATAATTGCGGAAAATTTTTTACAGCAGAATCAATTAACATGGGTAAGCTGTTATAATTATTTTGCTGTGCGTTTATTGTTTGAACTGTCGCTATCGAAAAGAATAGCAAACAAAGCTTTCTTTTAAAGAAAACAATCATACTTATATTTTTAAAATAAAAAAATGATGATGAAATAAAATCAGACGAATATTGCAGGTGGCCCTCGGGTTAAATGTAAAGAATTTTCTGATGTAGAAATTTTCACATCAAATAGAAAATTTTTACCGACTTGATCATTCAATATAATAGCAAAGTCAGTTTTGGATAGATAAAAGAAATCAATGTTTTCTCTTTGATATCTTTTATTGAGCCGAAGATTTATTTTAGAAGAATGATCTTTTGAACAGATTGTAAATGATAATTGAGTAACATTTTTTGCTTTTTGAAACTGCTCTAATCTTGCTTTTTGTTCCAAGGAAGCAATATCATAACTAAAAGATAATTGTGCAGAAAATAATGCCGCATAT
>CAILAF010000615.1 GCA_903832075.1 uncultured Chitinophagaceae bacterium | reverse complement strand
TTGGGAATGATGACTTTTTTTCTAATTCATTCCTGGGGGGAAGGGTATATCCTTACTGCAGGAACACCATTATGTGCTTATTTTTGGTTAACACAAGGGATAGCACTTTCATATAGAAAAAAATACTCGATTATTAGACAAACAAATAATTTACAACTTAGTAGAAAAATTTTGCCGTGAAACAAAATTCTATAATAATGACATACTATGGACCAAAACTTCAAGATTTATGGTCAGGTACTCCAAGTACACTATATCAGCTTTTTATCAATAAGATAGGTTACAACAGGATAAGATGTGTCAATATATTCCCTCCTATAAATATCTTATATCAAAAACTATTAAGATTCTATAGTTTATTTTTTTATACTTCTGACGGCATCTGTAGAGAGAAGCAAATTTATAAGCTAACCTCCAAACAAACTATAAAATATTTAATTGATCAAAAATTTTTTAATAACGAAAAAAAGTGGGTACTCTTTGTTGCAGAACATTGTTTAAATAGTAAATTTCCAAAAGATCTTTATTATGCAGCTTATATTGACACCGATTTTCCAGTCACAGCACAGTTCGATGTTGCTCGAACTAAATTAGGTTTTAATTATTATATTAAGAATTATAATAAGTACTCTGAAGAATCTTATAAGTATATGAATATTATTTTCACCCAGAATGAATGGACACGTCAATCAATTATTAGTAGATTTAATTTAGATGAAAAGAAAGTAATAAATGTAGGGTTTGGAGTGAATATCCAGCCATATTATGGTGAAAAAGATTATAATAATGAACTTTTATTAATTGTTCTTCGTCAACATAATGCTAAAACAAAAGGATTAGATATGTTAATAGAGGCGTTTAAAATTTTGCGTTTACATAAGAAAGACATTAGACTGGCTATTGTTGGAAATGATTTTTATAAAGATATAGATGGGGTAGATGTATATTTAAATCAACCACGTAAAAAAACACAGGAGTTATTTCAAAATTGCACTTTATATACAATGCCCAGTAGAAATGAGCCGAATGGAATCACATATTTGGAAGCCTTGTGTAATAAAGCCCCTATTGTTGGTCTTAATCGCTTCTCACTATCAGAATTTACTAATAATGGTGAGTGGGGTTTTATGTGTAAAAACGAAGATCCAATTGAATTAGCAAATTTAATATCCGAAGCATTATCAGATAAGTTACGCTTGAAAGAAATGGGGCTAAAAGGACAGAATTATGTAGTTAATAATTTTGTTTGGGAGAAAGTTGTGGATTCAATCATCGATAATATAAATTTATATGGACAAGACTAAAGTAAATAATCCTTTGATATCTGTAATTGTACCAATTTACAATGCTGAATCTTACTTGGATTTATGTCTTGAAAGCATATTAAATCAAACATTTATATTTTTTGAAATAATATTGGTAGATGATGGAAGTACAGATAGATCAGGAGAAATATGCAAGAAATATTTAAAAAAAGATTTTAGATTTAATTTGATTCATATACCTAATAATGGAGTAAGCAATGCTAGGAATACGGCGTTAAAAATAGTGAAAGGCGAATTTGTTTGTTTTATTGATTCAGATGATACTGTTGATTCAAATTATTTGATGAATTTTGTAAGCAACTTGAAAGTAGAAATTGATCTTTACATTCAACAAATGATTATTATTAAGAGTAATGGTCAAAAAAATAAAATCAATTATAATCAATTAGGAATTTTATCATTAAAAGATTCTTTACAAAAGAATCATCTTTGCGCTCATGGATATGCTTGGGGAAAATTATATAGAACCTCAATTATTAGAAAACATAAATTAAAATTTGATGATAGAATAAAATTTTCTGAAGATTTGATTTTTGTCTTACAATATCAACTGTACTCAGATAAGATTTTTTATATAGATTTTCATGGTTATAATTATTATTTGCGTATTGGATCTGCAAGTAATAAAATTTATCCAGTAGATATTGAACTTAATTGTCTCAATACATATAAGAAAACACTAATTAGCATTTCTGAAAAATATACTTTTGAACCATTGTCAATTCGTAGTGTAACAGAGATATACGCAATGCTCTTTGCACGGGTTCGTAATTCAATATACACATTTTCACTCAATTCACAAAAAAAAGACAGACTTGATTATTTTAAAAGTTTAACAGAAAAAGA
>CAILAF010000614.1 GCA_903832075.1 uncultured Chitinophagaceae bacterium | reverse complement strand
TCAATTGAGAATACGATTGTTGTAACTTTTGAAAAAGATAAATTTTATATTGGATCAGAAAAAGAATTGGATACATCAACTTTAAAAACAGATTTATTAAAAGATATCGAGCACCAAAAAAATTTTCTTCAATCTGTTCTTAAAAAATTAAGCAACGAACGTTTTGTTCAAAATGCAAAACCTGAAGTAATTGCATTAGAACAAAAGAAAAAATCAGATGCCGAAGCAAGAATAAAAACCATTGAAGAAAGTTTACAGAACTTAAAATAATGCTTAAAAAAATCACGATATTTTTTTTGATTATAGTTGCATTTCAATCTATCAATGCACAAAATTTTGATATTGATTTATTAAAAAAAATCAATCCAAGATATACAACTAATCAACTGTATAAAATAACATCATCTACCGCAGAACCTTTAGCAATGAGCGTTCCATTAGGTATGGTTGCAGTTGCATTGGTAACAGAAAATAAAAAATTAGAATTAAAATCTTATGAAGTTGCGGTAAGTTTAGCATTAACAGTTGTTACAACCGGCGGATTAAAAGTAATTATTAAAAGACCCCGGCCATATGAAACGTATCCTAATCTCATTCATCCAGATGAATATGATTATGGTAATTCATTTCCATCTGCGCACACATCAATGGCATTTTCAACAGCGACTTCTGTTTTTTTAAATTATAAAAAATGGTATGTTGCTGTTCCCTTGTATACATGGGCAGCAGTAGTTGGTTATTCAAGAATGTATTTAGGTCAGCACTACCCTACTGATGTTCTTGCAGGCGCAGTGGTTGGCGCAGGAAGTGCAATTATTTGTCATTGGGCAAATAAAAAATTCTTTAGTAAGTAAGAAAAAAATAAATAATTATAACGATTGTATGCCAGTATCACCTATTGTTATTAGAAAAGCGAATTATGAAGATGTTCCGTTAATTCAACATATTGCTTTCAGCACCTGGCCTGTGGCGTATAGCGCTATTTTACAAAAAGAGCAATTAGATTATATGTTGGATCTTTTTTATCAAAAAGATGCATTGTTACAGCAAATGACAGATGGTCATCATTTTATTGTTGCAGAAGAAAATAAAACGGTAATTGGTTTTGCTTCATTTAATCTTATCAAACCACTTACATTTAAATTGCAAAAATTATACGTATTACCATCTGTTCAAAATTCAGGAGCAGGAAAATTATTATTAGAATCTGTAATTGAAAGAATTAAAAAAAATGGTGCTCATAAATTGCAACTAAATGTAAACCGCCATAACAAAGCCATTGGATTCTATGAAAAAATGGGATTTACCATTTTGCAAGAAGATGACATCAACATTGGTCATAATTATTACATGAATGATTATTTAATGGAGATGAATTTAGTTTAGTAGTTATTAGTTTAATCCATCACGAAACTTTTACAAATGAATAGTAAACTAATGCACCAACACGTGCGTTTGTTTGATAATTCCCATCACAAAAACACTTTGCACATGACCAATATTTTCACTTTGGCTTAATTTATTTACATGAAAATTATAATAAGCATCCATATTCTCAGCCACTACTTTCAACATAAAATCGAATTCACCAGAAATATTATAACATTCAATTACTTCATTCAATTCATTGATATG
>CAILAF010000613.1 GCA_903832075.1 uncultured Chitinophagaceae bacterium | reverse complement strand
TTGCTTAAGATGCAGTATAAGTTTTTGCAATAATGTTATTTCAACACCATTGCTAAGAATCCTACGATGATAGCAAACAATGCAGCACCTTCAACAAGCGCAGCAGTTAATATCATGTTTGCACGGATGTCGTTACCGGCTTCAGGTTGGCGTGCAATGCCTTCAACAGCACCTTTACCAATCTGACCAATACCAATACCAGCACCGATTGCAGCTAAACCTGCACCGATTGCACCACCCGCATTAGCCGTAGCATCTAAGAAAATTGTAATCAAACTCATGATCGTTTTTATTTACAGTTAAAAAAAACTAATTAATGATGCGCTGCTTCTTCATGATGTTCGCCTTCGAATGCCTGACCGATAAATACTGCGGTAAGCATAGTAAAAATGAACGCTTGTAAAAAAGCAACCAATACTTCAATCATATAAATAAATACAGTGAATGCGATGGAGAATGGCGATGCACCCCAACCTGCAATTGTATTTAACTGACCGAAAATAAATATTAATGAAATCAAACAAATAATAATGATGTGACCTGCAACCATGTTTGCAAACAAACGAATGATTAATGCAAACGGTTTAATAAATATGCTGATGAATTCTACAGGCACTAAAATAAATTTCACACCTAATGGAACACCTGGTGGATTAAAAATATGTCCCCAATAATGTTTATTTGAACTGAATAATATTACTACAAAAGAAATAATACCCAACACACAAGTAAATGCAATATTACCGGTAACATTGGCTGTGCCCGGGATTAATCCCAAAACATTATTGATTAAAATAAAAAAGAAAACAGTTAATAAATACGGTAAATATTTTTCATACTTATGACCAAGATTTGGTTTTGCAACTTCATCTCTCACAAATGTGATAACAGGTTCTAATAAACCTTGTTTTCCTTTTGGCGCAGAGGTAACACCCAATCCTTGTTTATAAGATTTAGCAATTGATAACATTAACCAAGTTAAAATAGTTAATGCTAAAACCATTTGAACAACATTACGTGTTAATGATAAATCATATAATTTAATGGTTTCATCAACTGAACCATCTTCTTTTACAGCAACGATTTTTCCATCATTTAATTTATAACCATCATAAGTTGCTTCGCCATGTTCGAATTTAGAAGAAGAAAAAAAAGAAAACCCTTTTTGTTGAGAATAAATAATAACTGGTAACGGAATAGAAACATGATGTTCTTTCCCTTCTGCATCTTTATAAGATGTAAAATGATATTCGTGATTATCTAAAATATGACCGAAAATCACTTCCTGTGCATTAAATCCTTCTTTCTTCTCAATAGAAGTTTCTGCTGTTTTATTTTCTTCTTTTGGAAGATTTTCCTGCGCCAATAACTGATTAGAGAATGTTATTAAAAACAAGCTGAAAGTCGCTACCAGAAAAGATTTCACACTTCTAAAAGTCATACAGTTTGCTAAATTTGGCGCAAAGATAGGGGGATGCGCTTGAAAAGCAGAAATTAGCAATAGGATTTTGAAAAAAATTATGCCATTGGCTCAATTATTTTTTTATGTTTCTCAAATTGCATTTCATATAATTTGGCATAAAAGCCACCATGTGCCAATAATTCTTCATGCGTACCCATTTCTTTTATTTCTCCTTTATCTAAAACAATAATCTTATTAGCTTTTCTAATCGTTGAAAGTCGGTGTGCAATAACTATAGAAGTTCTGCCTGAAATCAATGTATCAATAGCATGTTGAATTAATATTTCGCTTTCCGTATCAATAGAAGAAGTGGCTTCATCCAAAATTAAAATAGCCGGATTATATAATAATGCCCGAACAAATGAAATTAATTGTCTTTGGCCCAAACTCAAAGTGCTTCCCCGTTCCATTACATTATAATCATAACCATCGGGTAATTGTATAATAAAATCGTGCATACCAATCATCTTTGCGGCTTCAATAACTTTTTCGCGTTCAATACTTGGATTGCGAAGTGTAATATTATCCATCACAGAACCTGAAAATAAAAAAACATCTTGCAAAACAAATCCAATATTTCTTCTAAGGAATTCTAACGATTGATGTTCGATATTTATTCCATCGATTTTAATTTCTCCTTTTTGAATATGATATAAACGATTTAATAAACTAATGATAGATGTTTTACCGCTACCGGTATGTCCAACCAAAGCAACTGTTTCTCCTGCTTTAACTTGAAAAGAAATATTTTTTAAAACATAATGATCGTCATTATATGCAAAAGAAACTTTATCAAACTCAATATTACCTTTCATCGCAATGGACGGTTGACAAACAGTCGACTGAATTATTACATCATCATTATCTAATACTTTAAAAACTCTTTCAGCAGCAACCATTCCCATTTGCAGAACATTAAATTTATCAGCAATTACACGCAATGGTCGAAAAATTAAATTCATGAACAAAATAAATGCAACAATCTTTCCCGAAAAATTAATATGTGAATCAGGATTGGCTATTGCTAAATTAGCTACCCACCATACAATTAATGCAGTGCTGATTGCTAATACAATTTCAACAATCGGGAAAAAAATACTGTATGCAAAAATGGCTCTGATATTTGCATTGCGATGTTCGCTGTTAATCTTTTTAAATTTATTAAATTCTTTTTCTTCAACTGCAAATGCCTGTACCACCTGCATTCCGGTAATATGTTCTTGTACAAATGCATTTAATGCAGCAACAGCATTTCGAACACGAATAAAGCTTTTATTAACGCTTTCTTT
>CAILAF010000612.1 GCA_903832075.1 uncultured Chitinophagaceae bacterium | reverse complement strand
TTAATTAGCTTAATTTTAGAGGCATCTAATTTTATTTTATGGCGATTGCTACTTCCATACTGAAGCTTCATCTTCAATATCGTTTACTTATTTCTGAAATGAATGCTGATATCAATGTGCTTCGCATTTTTGAAGATTATCTACAAGAAATACTTTCATCAAAATACAAATCAGAAATAAAAAAAAGAGTGGAGTATTTTAAAAGCAATTTTATTCAACTAAGAAAAGAAATTGATGATCTGCGAGATGAAATGCATAAGAAAAAAATGAAATTATTTTTATTATCAAAGGAAAATACAGTACTTGATAGCAAAAGCTTTAAAGCAGATAATCATAAAGAAATATTGAAACAATTTAAAGCATATCGAAAAAAATTTGATAAAATAAAAAAAGAATTCACACGATTTTAGTAAAGAACCCAATATAAATTTTTCTATTAACACAAGAAACGATTTTGAGGTTAGAAATAAATTCAATATGGGAATTAACGTATTTAAAGAACTAATTTTTTTCATAATCCTATTCATGATGATTGCCACCAATACAAAATCACAATCAGTTCAAACAGTTCCTTATGTGGACTTGAATAAATATGCCGGTAAGTGGTATGAAATTGCTTCTTATCCTCAGGTATTTCAGAAAGGATGTCATTGCACTACGGCGGAATATACTGTCAGTGAAAAAGGATATGTAATTGTTGAGAACAGATGTAACAGAGATAGTATCAATGGTAAAACGTCTTATATAAAAGGGAAAGCTTTCGTCACTAAGAACTCTGGTAATGCAAAATTAAAAGTACAGTTCTTCTGGCCCTTTAAAGGAAACTATTGGATTATTGATTTAGCCGAAGATTACAGTTATGCAGTTGTTAGCAATCCAAATAAAAAGTATTTATGGATATTGTCAAGAACACCTCAATTAAATAATAGTGTATATGAACAAATCATTGCTCGGCTGAAAGCAAAAGGATTTGATTTAACAAAACTTACAATCACCCAACAGTTGATAGAACAATAGTTGATTAATTATTGAATAAAAAATAATCATCTCCCCACAGTTTTAATTAAGCAGGGTTTATGTAAAGTAAACCATGCATTTTATTATCAAAAAAATTAGCATAGTATGAAATAAAAATCACGCATTATCATTGCCATCATTGCTTTTGTACCATTGGCATCTTTTGCAGCAGATAAATATTTTACACTTAAATTTTCGGAAGCAGCATTGAATAAACATTTTCAAAACTTAAGTACCATCAAACAAATTGTTTGAATAGTAATTTACCGCATCAGAAAGTAATGTTCATTTCCAATAGCATAGATAGCTTACAAGCTAATATCATTAATCAGGTGAAAGCACAAACAGCACAACCAATAAAAAAATTCAGTCAATTAGATAGCAAGTAACTATCAATTTTATTTTATCTTAAACATTTTTTTTGCGATCCAACCTTTGAGACGATGTATAGGATTAAAATTTGTAAATGTTAAACGTTCAATATCATCCGGCCAATTTGTTAATTGCTCATATCCGGTTTTTGTTATTCTTACAGTATCAGAATGTCTAAAACCACCAACTCCTTCTACATATATTCCCGGTTCGATACTGATAACCATATTTTCTTTTAGAATGGTAGGATCACCTTCTGCAATAAAAGGTCCTTCATGGTTATTTAATCCTATACCATGCCCCGACCTATGCATTCTATTATTTTGCAATCCTTCTTTTTCTAAAAAATTCTTTGCAACTAAGTCAACCTCTTCTCCACTAATTCCTTCACGAAGAACAGCATAACATTTCTTTCTTACTTCGAGCATTGTATTGAACAATTCTTTTTCTTGCTGATTTGGTTTTGCGGTAAAAAAAGTTCTTTCTAATTCTGCAGCATAACCATTTACACGTAAAAAAGACAAACTAATATGTGAACCATTTTTAAGTTTATCTCCAATTACAGGTATTCCATGTGGTTGATGTGAAATTCTACTTGGCCAAACAGCCACTAATATATTACTGGATAAATAATCAAATTCGGTATCTCTAATAATTTTCTTTTGGATGTGTTTGCCAATTCCCAGCACTTCTAATTCAGTCATGCCATAATAACAAGTTGAATTTAATTGAGATAATGACATCTCGCAATATTTCGCAGCGATTCGGATCAATTCAATTTCGGTTGCAGATTTTATCCATCTTTGTTTATTCAATAAATCGCATTGAGTTATTGAAAAATTATTTTTTTGCAATAGTTCAGCTATTTCAAAAGGAGATTTGCTTTCTAATCCTATCACATTATTTTTTTCAAGAAATGTTATCAATACATCATACCAACGCTCACCAATTTTTGCAGGGTATTCTGAATAGGTTACAACAGAATCAATATTCTTTACTTGTGATAAATGTGCAAGTTCCATTTTAGGAACAATAAAAATTATTCTATCATGCCAAACAACCAGTATGAATAATCTTTCTAAACTTTTATAAGTGAGTCCGGTTAAATAATAAATGCTTTCTTCTTCTGTAATTACAAAAACATCAAGAGAAGATAATTTGATAGCATCTTGCAAAACTTTTATACGTAAATCGTATTCTTCAGTTTCAATTTTCATGGATCATATTTTGATAATGACTAAAAGTATGGGCATAGGAAAAATGATTTTATTGTGTATTCGAGTATTGTTAAAATTAGCAATAAAAAAATTGGCGTTCTTTATGAAAGAAATGGTATACACAAATTGTATTTAAAGCAATGGAAATAAAAAAGGGACCAGGATATAAATCCAGTCCCGTTTTTAAAATCCAATATCCTATGAAAAACCGATATAAAGTTATCAAGTAATTGTTGCGATAGTTCTTACATGGAATGAATAATGCTTAAAAAGAGATTATAAAATCAATAAAATTTTATTAAAGCGTAATTATACTATGAAAATTAGTAGTAAATTATCCACTTATTGCAATTAAAATCAGAGTCATAACTTATGTGTTTTGATATTCTGATGTTACATATAAACTTTTATTACAGGAAAAATATGCATCATGGCTTTATCCTTAAAGATGGGTGCTATACAAATTTTACAAAGATGGGTTGGGCAAAAACCTGATAGCAGTTTTCAAACACTGGCAATGAATTCATTCAATCATTTTTCTGTAGTTAAGAAGAAAGATGAGAATGTAGAAAAAATAAAATGATTGATATTCTACTTCAAAAAGCAAAAAAAGAATCAATATTCTTTGAGTTATTGGTCTTTTCGCCTTTAAAAGCCGATTTTGCTATAAAAAGCAAAATCCTAACAATCGTCATGTTTTCTTCCGTCAAATCGTTTTAACATTGATGCTTATACAATAAAAAGCCTCACAAAAATAGTTTGTATGAAAAGAAAAAACAGTTTTCAAACACCGTTGTTTGTAATAATCATTTTAGTATTTGCCATTCCTGGAAGCTTGTTTTCTCAAACAGCAGAACGGGTAATTCCTGCAAATGCAAAATCATTGGTAAATCCTTTAAAAGATAGTGCACAGTTTTTACCTGAAGCTCAAATGATTTATAGAAAAAATTGCAGACCTTGTCATGGTAATAGCGGCAAGGGAGATGGCCCTTCAGCTTATACTCTTGATCCTAAACCTGCGGATCACAGCTCAGATAAAGTGCAAAATAATACAGATGGAGAATTGTTTTGGTTAATTTCCAATGGTCATACAGAAACCCCAATGGTTTCCTTCAGGCGTACCATTACTGAAAAAGAGCGTTGGAAACTTGTTTTATATATTCGCAGCTTAGCAAAAAAATCTTAGATATCAGAGAACTTTTTATTGTTTTAAATCGCCAGCATAAAGTTGACGGAGGTTGGCTATTTTACAGATTTCGATTACGTATTATTTTGCATTCAGAAATAGCTGACATTATAGTTTTAATGTGGTAGGATTCATGCTTTTTCCTACAAAACAGTATTTTTTTCTATAAAATAATATGTGCGGTTATATTTATTAAAATGGTGACCTGCTAATTTAATAATTGGTAAATTTTCTTTTGATGATTTTCGGTTGACTAAATTTACTTTAACTTGTCAGCAATAATTATATTTTCTATTCTTTGTTTTTAGTTCTATTAAGCAAATGATAAAATTTGATTGAACATTAAATGGAAAATTCATCATCAAACAGTTTCTGGCAATTTGATATCAATCATTGGTTTCAGCAATTAAATAGTTCTGATAAAGGATTATCTCAATCTACTGCAAACGAAATACTTCTTCGATCCAGTCAACATAGAAAAACAAAATCTGTTTTTCAAAAAGATATGGCACTTTTTATTGGACAATTTAAAAGTCCATTGATGCTTTTGTTGATTGGTGCAGTTATATTATCAGCTTTTCTTGGAGATACATCAGATGTTTTTATTATTCTGTTTATTGTTGTATCAACTGGTTTGCTTAGTTTCTTTCAGGAAAGAAATGCAAGTAAAGTTGTTGAGAAATTGCAATCAATGATTGCATTAAAGTGTACAGTTTTACGGGATGAAAAACCACAAGAAATAATTTCAACAACTATTGTAACCGGCGATGTGCTTTTGTGTAAAGCCGGTGATATGATTCCTGCTGATTGTTTGATCATTGATTCAAATGAATTACATGTTAATGAAGCAAGTTTAACAGGAGAATCATTTCCTGTAAGAAAAGAATCGGGTATTTTGGATGAACAAACAACATTGGCAAAAAGAACCAATTGTCTTTGGGAAGGTTCCAATATTATTAGTGGCAATGCAAAAGCATTGGTCATTAATACAGGAACGAATACAATTTTCGGAAGCATCACTCAAAGTGCTTCTACTTCTGTTGAAACTACTTTTGAAAAAGGGATCAAGGACTTTGGTTTTTTTCTGATGAAAATAACATTGGTGCTTTCTATATTTATTTTAATTGTTAATTTATTAAACCACAAATCAATCATAGATTCTGCATTGTTTGCTTTGGCATTAGCTGTTGGCATGGCTCCTGAACTGCTTCCTGCTATTACAACTATTGCAATGAGTGCAGGTGCCAAAAGATTATTAGCTAAAAAAGTAATCGTAAAAAAATTATCCTCTATTCAAAACTTAGGTGAAGTAAATTTATTATGCACCGATAAAACCGGAACCATTACGGAAGGTGGAATAAAAGTAAATGGATTATTAGATGGTTTTGGAAAAGAGAGTGCATTTGTAAAAGAACTTGCTTATTTGAATGCAACATTTGAAACCGGATATAGCAACCCAATTGATGAAGCCATAAAAAATTTGTCTGTAGAAATAAAAGATCCATCAAACAAAATTGGAGAAGTACCTTATGACTTTATCAGAAAAAGATTAAGTATTGCAATCAAATCTGATAAAGAAAAAATGCTGATTACCAAAGGTGCATTCAATCAAATCATCAGCATTTGTTCAAAAATAAAATTAAGTGATGATACTATTGGAAATATTGAAACACATCGTCAGGATATTGAAACCAGGTATGAACAATTTGGGATAAATGGATTAAGAGCAATTGGTATTTGTTATAAAAATATTGTTGCAGATAGTATTTCAAAAGAAGATGAAAATGAAATGATCTTTGCGGGTTTTATTTTAATAGAAGATCCAATTAAAGCAGGTATCATTGAAATTATTGACAAATTACATTTACTGAAAGTTGGGTTAAAAATAATTACAGGCGATAATAAAAATGTTGCAAAATCAATTGCATTAAAAATTGGTATCAAAAATCCAGTTGTATTAACGGGTATAGAACTTTTTAATACAAGTCCTGAAGCTTTAAAACAATTGGTTAAACGCGTACACATTTTTGCTGAAGTAGAACCCCAACAAAAAGAACGCATCATACAAGCGTTAAGGAAAACATACACTGTTGCTTATATGGGTGATGGTATTAATGATGTTTCTGCAATCAATGCCGCTGATGTTGGTATTTCAGTTGATAATGCTGTTGATGTTGCTAAAGAAGCTGCTGATTTTGTTTTAATGGAAAAAGATTTAATGGTATTGGCTGATGGCATTAAAGAAGGAAGAAAAACTTTTGCCAATACGCTCAAATATATTTTTATCAATACCGGATCAACTTTTGGAAGTATGTGTAGTGTGGCAATTGCTTCATTATTATTACCATTTCTTCCCATGTTACCAAAACAAATTTTATTAATCAATTTCATTACAGACTCGCCATATCTCGCAATTACTTCTGATAATGTTGATTCGGAACAAATAAACAAACCTGGTAAATGGAATTTAAAAGCTGTAAGAAATTATATGATCATCTTTGGTATACACAGTTCATTGTTTGATGTGATTACTTTCTTAACTCTTTTATTTGTATTGAAGGTTAAAGAATCTGCTTTTCAAACGGGATGGTTTGTAGAATCAACGATTGCTCAATTGCTTATCTTATTTATTATTCGGACGCGTAATAATTTCTTTAAAAGTAAGCCGGGTAAGTATTTGTTCATATTAAGTGTGATTGGTTTTATCACAGTAATAATTTTACCGTATTTACCATTTGCCAATCAGTTTGGTTTAATTCCGCTTCCATTATTTAATTTGTGTTTAATGCTTTTGATTGTAATTCTTTATATCATTACTGCAGATGTATTAAAAGTTTGGTTCTTTAAAAAATACAGAACTGCATAAATAAAATTATTCATGCTAAAAATAGTTACCATTACATTTAGCCCTTGTATTGATAAAAGCACATCAGTGCCTTCATTAATTCCAGAAAAAAAATTACGATGTAATGTAACTAAACTGGAACCGGGTGGCGGAGGTATCAATGTGGCAAGAGTTATTAAAAGATTAGGCGGTGAAGTAGTTGCGGTGTTTCCTTCAGGTAGTTTTACCGGGAAATTTTTGAATCATTTAATTGAAAAAGAAAAGGTTTCTTCAATGTTTATTGAAGTTGAAAATGAGACAAGAGAAAATTTTTCCATTTTAGATCAATCAAGTAATAAGCAATATCGTTTTGCAATGCCCGATCCGGAATTAAGTCAATCTGAATGGTCGCAATGTTTAAAAGTAATTGAAGGTATCAGTGATGTTGAATATATTGTTTTAAGTGGCAGTTTGCCAAAAGCATTTCCAATTAATATTTTTTCTCAATTAGGATTGATTGCAGAAACAAAAAATGCAAAACTTATTGTTGATACATCCGGTGATGCTTTAAAGTTAGCAATCAAAGAAAATATTTTTTTGCTAAAACCAAATCTAAATGAATTGGCTACTTTGTTTGGTGTAAATGAAATTAATGTTAATGATGTTGAAGAAGTTGCAAAAAAAATAATTCAAAATATT